>JAWSUW010000080.1:0-15965 GCA_033549245.1 Bacillota bacterium
GTTATGGTCATATAGTACGGTAAGAATGTTGCCATAAGATGGTACCAGGTTGAAAAGCTCTTTTTCATAGAGCTTCTTCTCGATGAATTTCACCATTTTCTTTTTTGTTTTACTTATAAAATATACGATATATTTATCATTCATAATTGACCTCAATTCAAAATTTCTATTCTTATTATAATACATATAATGAATAATTGACAGCGAGACAGTTTGACATCGAACCTTTTTTATAATAAAATTAGTTCGACATAGAACTGTTTTAAAAGGAGGATTTATGAAATCTAAAATATTCAAAGCAATGGAAATTATTGAAAAGGACGCTTCAATATTCGAAAGAAAAATCATAACAAAAAACATCGCAGATCTGCCAGATGGTGATCTATTGATCAAAGTGAGCTATTCGTCATTGAATTATAAAGACGCATTATCTTCTTCTGGCAACAGAGGTGTAACCAAAAACTATCCACATACACCCGGGATTGATGCCGCTGGAATTGTGGAAGAAAGTAGCTCAGACCTGTTTAAAATCGGTGATGAAGTTATAGTTACTGGGCATGATCTAGGTATGAACACTGCTGGAGGCTTTGGCGAGTACATTCGTGTTCCTGCGGACTGGATAGTATCACTCCCTAAATCTTTATCCCTTAGAGAAAGCATGATTTATGGTACAGCTGGATTTACAGCAGCTTTATCCGTCCATAAAATTTTAAACTCTGGTGTCAATCCGGAAGATGGTGAGATTCTTGTAACCGGTGCAACTGGTGGTGTTGGCAGTACTGCCATCTCCATATTAAGTAAACTTGGATATGAAGTGATTGCAGCAACCGGTAAACTTGAGGAGAAAGAATTTCTACAGTCTATCGGAGCCAAAGATATCATAGATCGCAAAGAGCTCGATGACGCCTCAGGTCGTGCCATGCTTAAAGGCAGATGGGCTGGTGTAATCGATACAGTTGGTGGCAATACTCTCACCACAGCCATCAAAAGCACCATGTATGGTGGTAGTGTAACTTGCTGTGGTAATGTCAGCTCTCCCGAATTCTCAAGTTCCATATTCCCGTTTATTTTGCGAGGCGTCAGTTTGTTTGGAATCGACTCAGTCCAGTGCCCAATGAAACTTAGAAAAGAGATCTGGTCCAATTTGGCGACTGCATGGAAGTTTGATCATCTGGACAAGAATGTTCATGAAGTGGCTTTAGAAGAATTGAGTGAACGCATCGATATGATGCTCACTGGCAAGCATGTGGGAAGAACAATAATCAAACATGGATAAAACAAAATCACGTTTTCCTAAAATGGAGAGCGTGATTTAAATTTGTACTTAACCAAGTTATTCCTTGAACCATTTTTTAGCATTTTCATTACGATGTGGACAGCCCGGCCAACAACATGGTCTTTTCTTACCTTCGAGTAGTTCCTCGCGTAAACGATCGATATGTTCTTTCCGAGTTTCCTCTTTCTTTACTATAGTGACCCAACAAATCCACTCATTACGAGCAATGGGAGTAAGGCCGTTCCAAATGGTTAGTAACTCAGAATTTGTTCTCAAAACCTCTTCAAGATCCTCGGGGACTTCATGAACCACTCCTGTTGCTATTTCAATTTTATCTGCCTTCATATAATCCTCCAGTTCAGATTGCTGTCACATTTGCACTATCTCAAACTCAATGCCCCAACTGATTCCATATTTATCTACAAGACTTCCATACACTGAGTTCCAGAAAGTTTTATCTGCAGGCATAGTAATTTCTCCATCCACAGATAACTTCTCTACAAACTCATATACATCCTTTTCATTTTCCACAACAAGATGAATTGTTGAGTTGCTGCCTATTCTCACAGGATCGGTTTCCCATGAGTCTCCGAAATAAATCACGTTGCCATCGTCAAAGGTCAACGCAGCGTGCATGATCTTATCCTGCCATGTCTCACTGACTGGCATACCTTCTTCTTTTGGAAGCTCATTATATTTGATACTGCTGATTTTTCCGCCCAGAACGGATTGATAAAAATTAACAGCCTCTTCACAGTTGCCATTGAACGAAATATAAGGAATTGCTTTCATAATCATCCTCCTCTTGGAATCCATTTAACATAGTATGTAATATTTATATCCATTCAGTGCTTTCTCATTCATTTCATGTCATAATTTTGCCATAATTATCCGGTATAAATAGATATGGTCACAAAAAACCATAATACATCACATCCGATAAACAGGAGGACTAAATGAAAAAAATGATGTCGATATCAGTACTTAGCTTAATAATTTTGGCTTCATCAAGCTCTACTTTTGCAGCAAACAACGTTTCCAACATGGCTACAGTAAAAGGTGGCCAACATGTGGCTGAGTGCGCACAAAAAATGGATCGAGGCGTTTCACAGTGTCTGAAAATGACTGAGTGTATGCAATAAGCTTTACTCCTAAATAGGAATGGTTCTTCACGTCATGTGAGGAACCATTTTTCATTCTAAACTACTATTTCTTTATACATGAACAGAACATGCTCTGCATCTGAAAAACCATTTTTCCGATAAAAGTCTGGAGCCGGTGTATAGCGATTGGTTGATAACGTAAACCCGGCAAGATTATGTTCCCTTACATAACCCTCAACAGCTTCAAGCAACTCAGTCCCATATCCTCGTCTTTGAATTTCTTACAATCAAAATAATCCTGCAAATAGCTCATGGCAGTATTAAGGGTCCAATTACACTGCCAGTGTTCATTGTTGTATACTGACATCATGGTTTCCGCACACACTTGCAGATCGTTTTGTTCTAATTTTTTGATCACTGTCTGCCTCCACATATAAGCAGTCTCTCAATTCATTATCTCGTGAATCTAACATAGTCAGATTTATCGTTTTTTGCATATTTTTCAAATACATCAAATGGCTTGTAGATTACTCTACCATTTGGATCATTGAATAAATGTAGCATTGATACGTTCATCATAATTTACCTCTTTTCTTTTATCACAATCCCCAGATTGATTATCTGGTATATCTTACGTAGTCTGGCTTGTCGCTTTTTGCATATTCTTCAAAAACATCATATGGTTTGAAAACAATTCTACCACTGAGATCATTGAACAAATACGTCATTACTATGTTATTCATAGCTTACCCCTTTCGCATATCCCCCTGCGTTTAGGCACAAAAAAACGGCGCATGCACATATGCATACACCGTCGTCGTTCAATAAAATACTTTGTTTACTATGTAAAACTAAAGCAAATCACCTAAACCAGGAGTGTCAGTACAATATGTCATTTCAATTTTAAAACCTTCAATTTTTGTTCTAATAATAGTAGTAATTAACATTTGCATAACCTCCTTTCGATTTATTAACCTCATATTAGCACGATTGATAATTAATAGTCAATAAAACATTTGACTTGTTATCGTTTTGTCATCGAATTGTCAAAAAACTCGTTAGTTGATTGCATTTTCTTAATATTTTACAAATCCAACTCTTTATAGTATAATCACAATCGGAAATAATCATCTTCATATACCTTAGTCAGGAGTTCAAATGAAAAATACAATTAGCGGGAGTGGATGTGAAATCATCATTCCAAGCGAGGACCTTAAAACTGTAAAAGAAATCGAAAGAAGCATTATAAAAACATATAGAAAAGGCCTCTGGAACAAATTCATCAAAGGTGTCAAAGAATTCAATTTGGTAGAAGAAGGCGATACCATCGGTATTGGAGTATCCGGTGGCAAGGACAGTCTATTGCTCTGCAAGTTGATGCAGGAACTTCAAAAGCACGGCGATGTCCCCTTCAATATCGAATACCTTGCAATGAATCCTGGCTACCACCCTGAAAACGAGGCGCTTTTGAAAGCGAATTGTGCTCATCTTGAAATTCCGATCACATTTTTCGACGCACCAATTTTTGATGTGGTCGGCACTATTTCAAGTGAATATCCATGCTACTTGTGCGCAAAAATGAGAAGAGGTACGCTCTATGCTAAAGCTCAAGAACTTGGATGCAACAAATTGGCTCTTGGCCATCATTTTGACGATGTGATTGAAACTCAACTCATGAATATTTTTTATGCCGGTATGACCAAAACTATGATGCCTAGACTCAAATCAGACAACTTTGAAGGGCTCGAACTCATCCGCCCACTATATTATGTGCGTGAAGCTGAGATTAAAAGATTCATTCAGAGCACCGGGCTAGTCCCAATGAACTGCGGTTGTGTAGTCGCAGCAAAGAAAACATCAAGCAAGCGACGTGAAATGAAAGAACTCATCGCAACACTCAAAAAGACTCATCCAGATGTTGATAAGTGCATCCTGCAATCTGCTCATAACGTCAACATGGATGGTATTGTCGGGTGGCGCTCAAATGGAGAAAAATTCAGCTTTTTAGATGAGTATTGACCAACTGAAGCTCAAAAGTATTAAACCAATAGCCAAATATCGGATTGCAGATGAAGACAACCTAAACCTCCAATTAGGAGACGAATGTTTCTTCATCTCATCAATTATTTCTTTTGGTAATGAAAGTCCCTTGATTTCCTTCATATCGATTCTCACTTCACCAAAACCTTTTGTCAAATAGATTCGATTCAAATCATTAAAGACAAATGAATATTTCCCACCTGGAGATTCTTCCTCACTCTGAAACTCAATTGCTTTGCTTTTAAGCAGTTCTTTTATTCGGTGAATTGCATCGTCATAACTCCAGTTATAGCAGATGCACGTATTTCTGTTTCTAAAATTAATTCCGGAAAAACTCACTATGAACACAAAGTAAATTGGGAAAGGTACTGAAAAATCCGCAACAAGTTTGCCCAAGGGATTAATCTTTAGTCCTAAAAATATTATCACAAAAAATATAGTAAAAAACACTAGTTCTCTGAGTGCGACAAACACATGTTGTTTACCAGAAATCAAATACAAAAAAATGATTATGCAAAAGATGCCCAGTATAAGCACCATTATTCCTGAGAGATCAACTGGTGACTTTACAGCATCAAAAGGCACCTTAGCCCATTCCCTATCAGAGTCCAGAAAATAATACCCTACCTGATTCTCTTCACTTGATAGTCTAGAGATTAAATTCTCCGAAGAATTTGAATCACCCTCTTGAAAAACCACATCTTCAGCATAAAAATAGACATGTGTTATATTGACATTCGCAAATGCTGATTCTCCAATATACTTTACGCTCTCAGGAATCACCAGCTCGATGCCCTCATAACTGCCGACACCATAAAATGCATATTTCTCGATGGATTCTAGTCCATTTCCCAGGTTGATATCTTCAACATTTCTTAGACCGAAAAACGCACCCTCCCCGACTTGTTTCACTTGATCTGGAAGGTCAATGGCTTTCAGTGATCTCGCTCCTTTAAATGCATCCTTACCAATAAACTCAACACTGTTTCCAAAAGTCACTGATTCCAGTGACTCACAGCCATAAAATGCCAAGTCCCCAACTACAATCACTTGATTTCCCATGATTACTTCTTTCAAATTTTTACATCCGTAAAAGGCATAGTCATCAATTGATGTTATGTAATCTGATAGGACAACGCTTTTAAGCTCTTTCTCATAATTGAACGCGTTAGGATTGATGCTTTTAACCTTAACCCCATTGATCTCATTTGGAATGATTAGATTCGAAATCAATTCCAGATTGTCATCTATGCCTTTAGGGTGATATTTTATGATTGCACCCGTTTCAGGATTGAATTCGAAATATTCTTCTGTTGCGATATCCGATGACACAGAACAAGCGCTTAAAAAAACGATTGCAATCAATGCTACAATGATAATTATGATCTTTTTATTATTCATAGTTTAGCTCCTATACTTTGTTTATCATTCATATTAAAACCCCTTTCAAGCGTGAATTCTATTCAACTTATAAAATAAAAAACGCTGATGATTCGTTAGCCTGTTGAATCACCTTTTGATACCCTATCTGGATTATACTATAACTATAAAACATTAAAGTTCTGTTAAGAAAGTCTATACGCCTTAATTTACAGAAGCATCACACTTTAGGTATATCCTGAAATCTGTGGTATAATTAATAGTTAACATAATAATTGAAATTAAACAACGATACTGAAAATGTATATCATTAATTGATAAAGCTGATATCGAACAACCATTTTTTCCATCATTACTGGAGGAAGAATGGTTGTTTATTATTTTTAAGATAATCATGTACATTACGAATGAAAGGTTGGTGCTTCATATGAAGCTACCACAAGGAAAAGAACAAATCATTAAAAGTGTACTCATCACAGGTGGTGTACTCGCTGGAATAGTGTTGATTGTCTTACTGGTATTTACAATAAGTGTATTTAGCCTCGACATCAGTGTTCTTGAAAATCCACTGCCAAAACCACTCATTGTTTATGACAAAAATGACGTGGTAATCTCGGAGCGTTCCACAGTCAAATTCGCCGCGGTGCCCATTGAGACCATTCCAAAAGTATTCATTGATGCGATCACAAGTGTTGAAGACAAGCGCTTTTACGATCATTCCGGTGTGGACATTCGTGGAATCATAAGGTCACTTTGGAGAAATACCAAAGCTGGCGGAATTGTTGAAGGTGGCAGTACCATCACACAACAATTGTCCAAAAATCTATTCCTTACAACAGAACAGACCTATAGCCGAAAATTCAAAGAAGCCATTACCGCTTTACGTATAGAAGGCAAATACTCAAAAGATGAGATTTTGGAACTCTATCTCAATCAAATTTATTTTGGTGAGGGCGTCTGGGGTATACAAAATGCAGCACAAATGTATTTTGGAAAAGATATTGAGGCGGTAACACTTGAAGAAGCGGCACTCCTAGCCGCACTGCCTAAAGCTCCGACCATATATTCACCCTATACAAACTATGATAAAGCAAAGGAACGTAGAGATCTTATTTTGGGATTGCTTTTCGAAGAGGGTACAATTGATCAGGATATATACGTCCGGGCAATCGCGACAGATATTGTGCTCCGCACAAAGGATCTCGTTGAAGCTATCGGATCATACCCAAGTTATGTAGATCATGTCATCGATGAAGCAATCAATACGCTAGGATTAAGTGAAGAACAGGTCCTTATTGGTGGACTCAATATATACACGACTCTTGATCCGGTGGTTCAAAATGCCATTGAAGCGACTTATGCAAACGATACTCTATTTCCTGAAAGCAGTGCTGATGAGCTCATTCAAAGTGGTGCAATTGTTCTCGATCCATCTACAGGAGCCATTCGTGGTCTGATCGGATACCGTGGACAGTACTATTATCGTGGATACAACAGAGCCACTGAACTGATCCGCCAACCGGGATCATCAATCAAACCCCTTGCAGTATACGGTCCAGCACTGGAAAATGGCTATAATAAAAATTCTGAACTTATGGATGAAGAAACTGATTTCAATGGCTACGTGCCTAACAATTATGACAGGACCTATCATGGAAAAGTATCACTGTACCAAGCACTGATCAATTCATACAACATCCCGGCAGTAGCAGTTCTTAATGATATTGGGATTGACAAGGGAATAGCATTTCTAGAATCCGTAGGGATTCCAGTCCATGAAGACGATCACAATTTAAGGTTGGCTCTTGGTGGTATGACTAATGGTGTGTCTCCACTTGAAATGGCTCAGGCTTACAGCATTTTCCCAAATGGCGGCGTCATGAACACCGCTCACTCCATCAGAAAAATCACTACAAACGACGGAAACCTCTTGGCTGAAGGAATAATTGATTCAGTTATTGTCACCACACCCGAAGTGGCATACGCCATGACGGATATGCTTATGGGCGTCATCAATGAAGGAACTGGCAAAGGCGCAGCTATAGGAAGACCTGTCGCTGGCAAAACCGGTACTACCGAGTTGCCCGCTATTGTCACCTTTGAAGGTCTATCAGGATCAAGAGATGCATGGTTTGTTGGCTACACACCTGAGCTGGTAACTGCTGTTTGGGTGGGTTATGACACCCTTGACCCGAGCTTGATCATGCAATCCAGTGGTGGAAGTCATCCTGCTAGTATCTTTCAGTCCATCATGACATTATCACTCGAAAATATACCTGTTTCGTCATTTGAGAAACCAAAAGGCTTCAAAGATGACGCCAAGCCGGAGAAGACAGAAAATCCGGGAAAAGGCAAGGATAAAAAGAAGAAGAATTAGTGCTAAAAAAATAGTGCTCTTGATTTAAGTTGACAGTTGATTCATTAAACTTCCAACCTCAATCAAGAGCATTACTAGTTTCGGTTACATACAATTCATTAATAAATATTTTGAATCTTCAATTAACTTTCATTGGAGTATTATCTATTTCATATTTTATAATGCTGTTTGCTTCACTAATAAATTTTTGTGCATACATACTCTCAACGATTTCATTGATTTCATCCACCGATTTCTGATTAACGAAAACTGATGTCACGAATCCTGTCAGTGTACTTCTTTTTTTAGGTCGCTTATTGCCTTGAATTTTCCTTAACTTTTCAATCACTTTCTTTACGTCTGGAGTAATAACCTTATCCACCTGTTTATGACTGACTTGAGTGATATTCGTGACCCTTCTGACAACTTTTGTTCCTGTGAGTGAATTGATATGTTCAATCAAAGGATCATACCCTGTGTCTTTTGAGACAATAACATAAGCACCATATTTTTTTGCTTCTATATATTTACCCATGTAGTAAGCTATGTAAAAATCCAGTGCATTCTTACCTTGACCATTTACTTTGAGCCATTCAAGTGACTTTCCCAACTGTTGCGTTTGTAGTACTAAATCAATTGGAACCTTAGTTTGATTCTTACCAACCAATACTTTTATGTCACAATCTGCTATCATATCTATGCCATCTAAATTTTGTATGTTCTCGTAATCAACCAATACCATTTTAGTTGCCATGTACCCTCCTTGAACTAGGTAAATTCTAACTACTATTATTTGGTTATACACCATTATATTAAATTACTTATAAAACAAACTTGAAACAGCCCTTACCACACCCACCATTTTATTATTTGATTTCAAATCCACCGCTTCACTCATACATAATTCATGGCAGCACAAACAATCAATACATAAATCATAATTGATCAGCTTGGTGTCTCGATTAATTGCCTCTACTGGACAACTGTCCACACAGGAATTACATCCGATGCATTTCTTTTGATTGACCACCGGGACCACTTTGAAAAAATCTATGACGTTTTTTACTTTGCTGTGATCTTTTACAATATTTTGAGTATAGCCTTTTGGAAGTTGATATTTTTCTAGTACCGAAACGTCTCCAACAACTTCAATCTTGTCAATATTCCATTCGCCGATTTTGCGCCGAATACTCGCACTTAAAATGGAAACCCTGTCTGGATCGATTCCCATCATTCCAATCGCAATTCTGTCCAAAGCAAGAGGATCTTCTGAAACGAGAATCTTACCCGCGTGATATGGCGTTCCAGCTGTTGGTCCTTCTCCTTGCATCGAGATGACCCCATCCATAATGTGAAGGGGCATATTTTCAATGGCGCAGTGTATGTCCGCCAAAACCTCACCAAACTCTGTAGGGTTTGGGGCATTCCTATGATAAATGGCTTTTCTCAGTCCCGGAATAGCTCCAAACAAATTCTTGATTGCTCCAGTATAGATTCCCATGGAATGGGTTTTCATCTTAGGCAGATTGATGACCACATCCATCTCAGAAAATGTCTTTGTAATATACAAATCCTTATTATAATTATCATTCAATTCGACCAATACTGGGCCAACCTCGTCAAAATTGACAATTGTAAACCCTTCTTCATCAGCCACTTTTTCGATTCCAGAAACAGTGAAGCTCTTTTTGGTGGGTGCCATACCGGCAATCGCCCCTCCAGAACTATCCCCTACATATACTTTCACACCTTGCGCCTTAACGAGTTGCCCGACTGCACGAACAAACTCTGGATTGGTAGTTGCAGCCTTTTCAGCTTTTTTGGGACCAATGAGATTGACCTTCAAAAGTACTTTTTGATCTTTCTGAATGAATTTTTCCCATCCCCCAACGCCATCAACTGCCTCTTGAATAGACGCCTTTAAATTCTCCAGTTCATAAGAATCACAATTCGAAACAATAACCTTACTCATACGTCCTCCTATTCAATCGGCCGCTCACCTTTTAGCGATGCCCTTTTCTTACGAAATTCAATAATAGGTAAATCCCCTTGAATCAAATTTTCACCCATTGCAAGTTCTGACTTTCTTGGCAATTGTGTCAGTACCACCCTACGATCCTGATGCAAAATTATGCGATTGAAAATATTGCTGATTCTAACTATGACTGGTCCAACGATTGGAACAGGAATAAACTTTTGATAGAATCTCAAATATATTTTTGTATGGGTCTCATCAATTGGTGCAAATGTGGCGAAAATCCTTACTTTGGAGGAAATTCTATTTTGCCACAAATTCGGAACATGATATTGCAAACTGAAAAGTTGTTTGTAGTTTTTGATTTCATTAGGTTTTAAGGGGACAGTCTTGCCGTCATCGACTGAGTTGTCCACATAAAATGTCATCAAATCTCCATCCCATTCCACGACGGGTCCATTGACAATTGTCCTATTGCCCTTACCGATGGTGGTGTCATGAACAAAGGGAAGATGTACGACATCCAGCTGATTTTCTATAGCCCGTGTATAATGGACGTTCCAGACCTCAGCAAATGTTCCGTAAATGAAGCCATCTTTCAAATCTTCAAAAAAAGGAATCTCAGGGAGCGATTCCTCACTTGGGTCACCATACCAAAGCCAGATCAACCCATAAGCTTCCTTGACTTTATAAGCATTGACCTTAAATCTATCAGGAACCACCTTTGCCCTTCCATTGGCTGGTATGGTTTTCACCTTGCCAAGACCATCATATGTAAAACCGTGAAAAGGACATTCTATTTCGTCCCCTTTGATACACCCAAAAGAAAGACTTGCCCCCCTGTGACAACACTGATCAAAAATACATGACAATACGCCGTTTGAATCTCTCCATAAAACCAGCTTTTCATTTAAACGAGTGACGCCAACCGGCTTCGTTTTGACTTCTTTGCTCTCCATGATAGCGTACCATTTATTCTTGATCATGATTGCCTCCTGATCTTTTATTTTAATTATATCATTTTTACTACACAAATCACCTACTTGCTGTTAAACTAAAAGAGTCACAAAATACCAAAACAGGAGAATCTATTGTTTAAACTCTGGGGAAAAATAGTAAAAAAAAATAACCTTGTCCAAAGTCATGTTCTTGAAATGTTTCAAGAAGATTTGACCGTTGAAGAAATGATCTCTAAAGGCATTGAGGACTTATGTAACCTTTTTGATATTGCAAATCCGATGTGGATGAGCGACAACACACTTGAAATGGATCAAATCAATAAGACGCGTTTTAGAGCTCAACACTTTATTGAAGAAATTGATTTTGACTATTTTGAGATCGAGTATATTGTAGAACGAGTTTAAAATTTAGTGCTTCCCAGATGGGGAGCATTTTTAATTTAAAGCACAATATCCATGATACACCAATCAATTTTTCCGCTCATAAGTCACAACAATTACACCACTAGGAGTAACCACACTTTCTGTCACCTTAAAAGCCGCAGGGACTGTTCCATCTGCAAAGAGACGCTTTCCACTTCCAAGAGTGATCGGATAAATCATCAACCAAAACTGATCGATCAGATTGTGACTGAGAAGCGTTTGAATGAGGTCTCCACTTCCCCACACGTGTATGTCTGGTCCATCCTGCTCTTTGATCTGTTTGATTTGCTCCGCAATATCACCACTTAAAATCACAGACGGCTGCCACTCACCAACCGCCATGGTATTTGATGCGATATACTTGGTCGCCCTGTTGACCTCCGGCCACGCCTCTTTATGTCGTGGCCAATAAGGCGCCCAGATTTCATAAGTTTTTCGCCCAAGCATCAAATCGAACGGCTTGCTCATTTGCCCCCTAAGGAGCGCACCAAGAGTCTCGTCTGAATAAGGCGTAATCCACCCACCATGAGCGAATCCGCCGCTGTTGTCCTCATCTGGGCCACCTGGTGCTTGTATGACACCATCAAGCGTGATATGTTCAAGTACGATTATTTTTCTCATCACGATTTCCTCCAGAATCAAAGTCATATATACATTCATACCAATTTCAAACTCATGAATTCAGATTTAACGGAAATTACAGCAAATTTTAATATCTTTGATTTATACTGTTTGCATGTGAAGTAAAGATTACTCATTATGAGGAGGAACAGCATGTCAATCAAGTGGAAAAAACTTTTGGTTATGACCTTGGTCATGGCTCTTTTAACTGCCCCGATGGCTTCAGTTTATGCAAGCGAGACTGAAGACCGGATACCATTAAGGGCAATGGTGAATGAACTAGGCGGAGAAATCGATTGGATCGCCGCGGAACGAACCATTGAATTTACAATTTCAACAGGTACATACAATTACAATATTGATACAGATCTGCTGACACGTCAAGGCATTGCTTGGCCAAAGCCAATTGATCTGCTAATCGAAGACGGTGTAACGTACATTGATAACGATTTTATCCAATCGATTTTAGGTTTAAGCGATAACGCAGTGGACACTTTGGAAGCTCAAGATTTATCTCCTGAATGGCAAGAGCTGAGAGAACAACTCAAAACATATCTTGTGTATGAACAATGGCATCAGAATTTTGATGGTCAGGTTTTAGTTGCAGTTGGTGATGAGATATTAGTTCATCAAGCATACGGCAAAGCAAATCTTTTGACCGGTTCGAATGCAACAAACGAAGACACCTATAGCATCGGATCAGTCACTAAGCAAATAACAGCCTACGCGATTATGAAACTTGAATCAGAAGGCCTTTTGTCCTTTGAAGATACCATTGATCAATACCTAGAGGATGCACCTTATGGAAATAAGGTCACAATCCATCAGTTGCTTACGCACACTTCTGGGCTCCCAGAATATACAGAAGCATTGTTTGCTGGAGAACCTCTTGCAGATTATGATGAAATTGTAGCCTATGTCAGTTCAAAGCCACTCAATTTTGATCCGGGCACAGACTGGCTATACTGTAACACCGGGTACTATTTGCTTGGGAATATCGTGGCATCGGTTTCAGGAGAATTTCTAGAAGATTATTTGGAAGCCAATGTATTTGAGCCCCTTGAAATGGATTTGACTGGTTGGGCATATAAAGAAGATGTCCTTCAAATGACTACTCAAGGCAGCATGCAAGGAGAAGTCGAACAAACACTTGTATTCGATGAGCTGCTGTTATCTGTTGCCGAGGGTGCAGGTTCAGTAATCTCAACTGCTGATGATATGTATCTTTGGTAAAAATCACTTTATGACAATACACTTTTAGATGATGAAAGCTTGGCTTTGATGGTCGGTAATCCTGAGGACATGAGCATTAATCCAAATTACGGCTATGGTCTCATGAATATTGAAACACCATACGGCGTCGAATTTGGTCATGGTGGCAACACTTTAGGATACACCGCGTCATCGACCTACCTACCAGCGATGGATACACACATTGTTATTTTATCCAATCGTGGCTATGTGAATTTAAATGGTATCAAAAACAATATTTACACCCTTTTAACTGGCGGCGAAGTTTCACTGGAAGTGACAGAAACGATTGACTTGCCTCTAGAAGCACTGGAGAAATTTGTCGGAGACTTTGAAATTCCGGAGGTCCTTAAGATCAAAATGTTCGTTCTTGATGGCAAATTGATGCTTCAAGGCGAAGGACAACCACCAGTCGAATTGACACCGACCAGTGCAGTGAATTTTGAAAACAAGACCTATGGTATAGCCATTCAATATGATGATGAGATCAACCCAACCTCATTCACACTGTTCCAAAGTGGGCTGAGTATTGAAGCGATCAAGCAAGCCACAGAGTAAGTATGATATAAAAAACACCTAATCTCAGACAAAATCTGATGTTAGGTGTTTTTTCTCACTGTTTGTGGTCCCGCATATCTTGTCAAAAAGAATCCCACTATGAAGACAGCTGATACCGCGATCAATATAAATGTCGCACTGACTATACGAATCTCAATCAGCTGATAATGATGACTAATCTTTCATCATTTCCACAATTTTGTAAAGCCATCATCCGAAGTGATTCTCTTTACTTCATTTATTATGCCTAAAGTGTTAGGTCCGTATTGAGATCCGTCTACCGGGTTAATCGTACTCCTAATGTTATACATCAATCCCAACTTCTCTATCCTTTGCTTTGGAACTGAAACCATTACATCTTCTGACATGGCAACATTAACAACTTCCCCGCCCAGTATCACCCAATTGCTATTCGGGAAGAGTTCTTTTTCCCAACTCAACTTACATTCGAGGTTTATTTTACATTCACTTATTCTCGGAGCCTTAATTTTTTGGCTCTCTTCAATATGAAATCCCGCATCAATTATTTCGTCATTTTCCAATCCATTATGTTCAATGGTATCAAAACTCTGAGGATAATCCGCTTGATTTGGATAATTGATACACCATTCTTTTTCTCGCATTATGTTTTTATATGTATGGCTGTGTTTCATAACCCCAAGCACAGAAATAAATTGATTTCCTTCACCAACCAACATTTGCCATGAGTGTAAACACGCATTTGACTTTCCGTTCTCTTTCAGTGTTGTGATCAAAAAAATAGGATTTGGTATTGTTACAATAAACTCTAACCAAGAAAAAACTTCATATTTTCCCGGCCAATCCTCAATTAAATACTGTGGTTTAACTATTCCTAATTCCTTCTTCACTATTACTCCCTCCGCTCATCATTATTCACAAAATTCATATGATAATAACCGACAATCGCAATTAGTCCCATCAACATAAAAGTCGCAGTGATCATTCGAATCTCAATCAACTGATATTTATGATACATCTCCTCAGTGATGAATCTCTGAAATGACCCTTTATCCAAGATCGCATATTTGCCTTCATATATCCCTGTACCACCGTCACTCATATAGAACATGTTGATGAAAAAACAAATCGCCACATAAACTCCACCAGCGCTTATCAGCCATCGCTCAAGCTTTGATAGCGCACTATAAGCAGCTGATAAATTGATCCGATTTCTAAATCTTCCACTACGTCTCGCTTCTTTAAAAAACAGAATGGACGTCATAATAAATATGACTATAAATGATACATATAGTACTGGAAAGACAGAGCCCAAATCCACACCGATATAAGTGAAAACATTGATTATGACCACTCCGAAGAATGCGATTAATGTGATTATTAAAGCCATCATGAATTGAACCTCTATTCTAAAAATGATTGATAATGCACTTATTCCTTCTTTTGCTCATAAATGCTTATAGCAATCAAGAAAACACCCGAGAACATCAACAATGGTACAAAAAGATTATCAAAGAAACTTACCATTGATTTTAACAGGTGCACTTTCTCCAACCCATTTAAACACGGAAATGAAGCGTTCAGTGGTGTGTTTTGAGATAATCTGTTGTTAGTTTAAATACAATATCATAGTATCAAATAGGATTTTGGATGTAAAGGTTGTTGCCATAATATAATGTGCACGCTTGTCAAGACACGAAATTGAATTTCTTAGTTATGAACTCCTTTCGTGAATTTTATGCTGCTGCTTGATTGCTTATTCCAAAATAAATTTCTGATGGTGTACTATAATTGAAAGTCTGATGCCCACGATCATAGTTGTATGTTTCCATATATTCGTCAGTGATTTTCTTTACTTCTTGAATGGTTTCAGGGTACATTAAATAGAGGCGTTCCCATTTGTAGGATCGGAAAAACCTTTCAATTGCGATATTATCTGTAGCTCTACCTTTGCCATCCATACTGATTCTTGTTGATCCGTAGCTCTTAATGAGTTCGATGTACTCGTTTGATGTGAATTGGCTGCCTTGATCTGAATTTATGA
>JAWSUW010000081.1:0-15678 GCA_033549245.1 Bacillota bacterium
TGCCTTGCCCTCACGGGTGATGGCTGTTGCCGAGAGACTGCCAACAATACTTGGCGAGACGATAATCCCGATGAATATGAATATCGCAAAAGGCTCAAGCATAGGATCTCTAAGCGTCTCCAGACTCATGATGCCCATTGCGGTGTAAATCCCAAACAAAAGAATCGGAATGAACAATGTCAACACGGTATTAAGCAAAAACGTCGGATTATGGATGATGATGCCCAGGTGACGTTTGATCAACAACATTTTTTTCGAGCTTTGAGTATATTTGATGACGCCTTTTTTACCTGTTGAGCTTTGCTGATTGTATTTGAGTAGTGCGTTTTTATACAGTTTCTTTGCAAAGATTTTTAGTGTGACCACAAAACCGAGGTTGAGCAGCAAGAACCAAATGGTATCCAGTAGTGATCCTCTAACCATTTTTGTGAGCCATATGCTCGGTGGGAATTTGCTGCCTACAAGTGAGATCAATCCGTCTTGTTGGCTCACCATTTTTTGAAGTGAAGCCGGGTCCATCTCAACTCTGGTGAATACGACTTGAAGTCCAAGAATCACAGCAAGGAGCATAATATTGCCGATAATCACCATCATGTTTCTATTGCTTCTACCTCCAATCACTGCCATGAATGGCATGATCACCAAGGTCGCAAATATCATAGGTAGTACCGGCAGGAACAAAAGTGCAACGATGCCCATCAAGAAGTAGAATAAATTGAATCCATCGCCAAAGGCGTAAAAGCCTACGCTAGTGCCGAATAAAATTGCTCCCATCCCGAAAAGATAGACATAGACTGATGCGAGTTTCGAGAAAACAACCGTGTCTTCCTTGACCGGAAGCGTGGCAATCAAACTAAGGTCTTTTGAGTAAAAGAAGATGGATATGACCAGTGGAATCGCCATAAAAAATGCAAGCATGGTGGCTCCCACATAGACGTATGTGATGATGAGCTCCGGATAACCGATCAATAAAAAGGTATCATACAGCTGTTTAATGATCTGAATGACCGGCAACAAGATCAAAATGGGCAATAAAATCATCAACTTACCGAGCAATTTATTTTTGACATTCAGCTGCTGAGTGTATTTGCTGAAAAAATCTTTGAGTTGGATGCGCGTGAGCGCTAATAATTTATTCATCTTTAGTCATCTCCAAGAATATTTCTTCAAGTGTTGCGGTACGATTGTGCTTGATGGCTTCAAGAGTGTCGCAGGCAATGAGTTTGCCTTTGTGGATAATCGCAACGCGGTGGCAAAGGTTTTCCACAACTTCAAGGACGTGCGATGAAAACAGTACGGTTCCGCCGTTTTCACAGTGTTCTCTCATGAGATCCTTAAGGATTTTGTTGGAGTGCGGGTCAAGGCCAACATGGGGCTCATCGAGAATAAAAATTTTAGGATTTGGAAGCAGCGCTCCACAGATCATCAGTTTCTGACGCATACCATGAGAATATGAGTTGACGCTTTGCGTGAGCGCGTCATCGATTTGAAAGAGCTTTGTATAACGCTCCACGCGTTCTTTTCTGTCTGCGATATTCACTTCATACATGTCCGCGATGAAGTTGAGATAATCGATGCCTTTAACTGCATCATAAATTTCAGATTGGTCAGGAACAAACGTGAACTGTTTCTTGGCACTGATGGCATCCGCCTTGATGTTGTGTCCGCCTATTGTGATTTCACCTTCGGTCGGTGATATGATTCCGGTGATCATTCTGAGTGTGGTTGTCTTTCCAGCACCGTTCGGGCCAATGAATCCGAAGATTTCGCCTTCGAGAATATCCAGATCCAAATGATCTACTGCAATTTTTGTGCCGTTGAATACTTTTGTGACGCCTTTAAGTTTTAACATATTTACACCTCATTAGGATTTTTTTGTTTATATGACTCAATTTTGACTATATACTTAGATGTACCTTTTACATATTTTTGATCCACTCGGCGAGATCTTCTATGACCTGATTGTCAACTTTTCCAGGTACGGAATATTCCTCGGGTGATGGCTTGCCTTCCCCTGGTATGAACAGATGATTGAGAGAATCATAGATGCGGTAATCCGCTGTATCTCCCAGACCGTCTTTCCATAGATCCAGTTCACTAGGTGGCACCTGATAATCTCTTCCACCTTGCATGATGATCATCGGAATATCGAGATTTTTCGCTACATCCACAGGGTTGTAATCTCTGAGGTCCATCCAGTACTTAGCCGGAATACCAAGTGTCAATGAAGGATCCGTGGTGAGCGATAGTTCATCTGAGTTGATCATCTTCACACCTAGTATGATCTCCGCAAGTTGTGTTTTTTGAGCCGTTTTGGTGAGCTCATCTGCTGTTTCATCAAGGCTGAACAAATACTCGTATTGATAGACCATGAGGTCTTGAAGTGGTGTGACATTGCCTCCGAGCATTGCGATTCCCGCTATGTCAGATTGCCCTTCAGCTATTCTAGGGGCTTGATTAGCTCCCAGTGAGTGGCCGACGACAAATAATTTTTCCGAATCGATATTGGGTTGTTCATTAAGGAACTCAACCGCAAATCTGGCATCCTCGATGACCTCATTGTAAATAGTCACTTCTGCCGCAACTTCAGGGTCACTGTATTTAAGGCCATGTGTGTAAGTTCTCTTATCATATCTGAGCACTGCGATGCCTTTTGCGGCAAGTCCTTCCGCAATATCTCTGAATGGTTTGTTGCCCATGATGGTCTCGTCACGATCATTCGGACCGGAACCGTGAACTAGCACAACTGCTGGAAATGGGCCTTCTCCTTCCGGATATAAAAGAGTACCTTCAAGTGGAAATTCTTCACTTCCAAATGTGACTGCTTTGCCATTTTCAGCTGGATCCTCAGTCGATGAGAATACATCCAGACTTTCGACCACTTGATAATTGAAGCCGCCGATTTCCCCCTCTTGGTTGAATACCACATTGTAGGCGAGCGTCTGATTTTCATGACTTGCTCCAAATGAAATTATGTAGAAACCTTGTGATGTCGTTTCCTTTTGGCCTGATAGTTCTATGAACTGACCATAGTCCTTAATCAATTGCTCGTGGATCGATGCCATCATTTCAACATTGAACGCTTTTTTCATAGCTTCATCCAGTGCATAATCGTTGTAGGCACTTTCAAAGTCTTCCGTAAGGAAATCTTGAAGGAATGCCTTTCCAGTGAGCTTGGCTGCCTCTTCATCGAGGACTTTTTCTGTTTCCGCATCCACATCAGCATCTGGCTTTGCGACGACTTCCTTGCTTTTACAAGCGGTTATTGTTGCTAGTCCCAGTGTCAATATGAGTAAGATGATTAATATCTTTTTCATGTATACCTCCCTATTTCGCCAATTTATACCGTCATTCTATCCCTAATATCAAAAGATACTCTAAAGATATCCTTAAAATTGTATTAATTTGAAAAATATTTGGACACTTTGCTCCCGTCGTCCGTTGTATAGATGTAGAGGCGATTTTTGCGCGCGAAAGGAAATTTCAGAATGCAATTATTTGAGATTTATAGAAACTATCAATCGGATTTCGCAAGATTTGCACGATCTCTGACCAATCATCGGGAATCCGCCGAGGATTTGGTTCAAAGCGCCTATCTCAAATCTTTGGATCAGGTCGAACTGTTTGATACGATGCATCCTGAGCAGATCAAGGCTTGGTTTTTCACAACTATCAAAAGGACTTTCATAGACGATTACCGTAAGCAAAAGCGGATTGTGCTCTATGATGAGTTCGCGGAAAATGAAGCACCCGAAACACTTGAAACGGACTTCGCTTTGAAATCAGCACTCGAAGATTTGCCTGAATCCACCAGGAAACTGGTGACGATGAGGTACGTTATGGGATACAACAGCAACGAGATCGCGGAAATTACCGGCATCAATCCTTCAACGGTCAGATCGAGACTCAGTCTGGCCACAAAACAACTGCAAGACGCCTTACGGGAAGAATACTAAAATGGACACGAGGAGGTCAATATGAAAATCTATCGCAATATCGGAGTACTGGATGTCAGAAAAGCCAAACCTGAAACACTGGAAAGCATCTATAAATTTGAAAACATTGGTGCGATCGTCAGTCTCACCAGTCAGCAGGAGCTGCTTTCACATATTCATCAGGAGAATGTCGCAGTCACTATCACCTTGCCCGCAGAAGAAAAGGTGGATTTCATTTCTGCAAATGGCTCACTCAAAGTGGATGAAAAATATCTCTCTGGTCTAGTCAATCCAGCCTATATTATGGTCAATGGCAAATTGATCATCGAAGCGATCGAAAATACTGAGCTGCTTAAAAAAGTCAAAAGCATCCTTGTAAACGGTCTGCTTTTCATTACTGATGAAAACCGTCCTTTGATAGAAACCAATTCACTGGTCAATGGTAAAACAATCACTTTTAGTGCTGGAGATGTGATTCTTGAATACCCATTTGAGATGAACGAAGTGAACCTGATCGGTCTCACACCGGGCAGCTCGATTGTCGTGCCTAGCATCATCGCAACTGAGACCATCGATGAAGCTTTACTCAGCGAGACGCTCACACGTATTCAAATCCTCAACACCCTGGTTGCGACGCGAGACAACCTTAAAATTCTCATGTCGCTCATCATCAATTACAATACCATCGATAAAGTCATCGTCCCAGACGGTTTTGTGTATTACAAAGACCTCACTCTGGACGACATGAAACTCAGAACCATGAAACACCGAAAAATATTTGTAAAAAACAAATTGACTATAGAATCCTCCGCCGAAGATGTTCTCAAGTGTTGCGACAATATCATCAGCCACGAACTGGTCATTCGCAAAGAAGATCTCGACGACATCATGCCAATCATGGACAAGGTCGAAACAATCAAAATCTACGATTCTGAAATGCTTGAAAACACTACCGTCCTAAAGCTCAACAAAGCTTATCTGGAAGGCTCGAACAAACTTGCCATTTCCAATTATGGTTTGCTCGTCATTGAAGATGATGTCACTCCTGAACTTTTCGATGAAATGGTCAAATACATCGAAAACTATGGCAAAATCAGATGCAACGATTCCATTTACGCCAAAGTCGGTGAAAGAACCCGCAAGAACTTCGGTGTCATCACAACCGACAAGGGCAAATCGAAGGACAAAGAAGAGGAAAGACATACCATCATTGCCAATATGGGCAGTCTGGAACTTTAATAAAATGGGGACAGGTCCAAACTGGTACTTCCAATTCTGGAAGTACCAGTTTGGACCTGTCCCCATTTTATTTGACCTGTCCCCATTTTTTCCTTGAACTTCTATAAATCCTGAATGTTCATCTTATCAAGTTCGTCCTTATGGTTGCCATTCATCTTGCCCCTGATCGCAAAGTGGATCAAAAGAAGAATGACTACCGGAATGGACAATATAAAAAATACAATTAGAATCGGTAAAATCTGACCATCATAGATCATAAGTCCAAATGACCCAATAAATGCGAAAATCAAATGAATTGCTGGTAATACAAGTCCCAGCCATTTGCTTTTCTGTTTGGATAAAAATATTTGCAACAGTATGCTTCCACTAAATATTATGAGGCTAAAAACAATCAAAATGAAAAAACTATACATAACTATCATTCTCCTTCATTATCTTCTTATACTCGGAAATCAGCACCTTTGCGGTGTCAAAGTCGAGTTTTTCATTCACTGCCATGCGTTTGATCAAAGAAATATATGGTTCGTTCGAATGGTCTTCACTGATCTGAATTTTTTGAATCAAACGATCCAGTCTCAGTCTCACCGTCGGATAGGTGACGTTATATACTCCGGCGACCTCTTTGAGTGAACCCGAGGCCATAAGAAATTTTTTTATAAAAACCAGGTCTTCATCATCCAGATTAACTAACCAATCCGGTAATACGTCAACAGCCAAAGTGGCACCTCCTTTTACTTTGTTTTTAATAATATTAAATATAACATTTAACATTGTTAAAGTCAATATCAAATTGATGGCATATTCTGCACAATTGGGATACAATGAAACCAAGTCAAGGAGGAAGCAATTATGGAGTATTTGGAATTCGTGGGCTCAATTTTGATCGTTTTGATTTTTTACATTGTTTCAATTAAAATATGGATGTTTATCGCAGATTTTATAGGTAAAAAATTGGGAATCAGTAAATTGATTTACATATTATTGAATAAATTCACAGGAAAAGATCATGTCGCATGATTTAAATGGGGACAGGTCCAAAACGGTACTTCCAGAAATGGAAGTACCGTTTTGGACCTGTCCCCATTTTTTTAAAACTTTTTCCACCTCAGGTCCGTCTAAATGTTGTAAGCTTACAAAAGAATGAATTTAGGAGATTATACATGCTGCAGCAATATATATTCAAGAATAAGGAAGCGCATTACAAAATGGCTTTCAGCTACACCAAAAGTAAAGAGGATGCACTCGACGTCGTCCAGGACAGCATCGAAAAAGCGCTTCGGTCGTATAAAAAAAATGGTGCACCTGACCATCTGAATAGCTGGTTTTACAGAATCTTGATCAATACCGCCATCGACTATACACGAAAAAACAAACGCATCACTTTGATGGAACAGGAAAAAATGGAATTTCTGCTTGAATCCGAAGACCAATATAGAAATTTTGACCTTGAAACTGCGATGGAAAAACTTCCAAATGCCTACAAAACGATCATCGTCCTCCGATTTTTTGAGGATTTGAAGATCTCCGATATCGCAGAGGTTCTAGGTGAAAATGTAAACACGGTAAAAACCAGACTTTACAAAGGTCTTGAACTTTTAAAGATCGAAATGAAGGAGGACGACAATGAATAAACTTGATGATTTAAAGAAAATATATGACAGCACTGAAATTCCTGATGAACTGGAATTCAAGGTGAGACAATCCATAAGGAGAGCTAAAATGAAAAATGGTCTTCAAATAGGTAAAAAATTCGCAATGGCTTCAGTTGCATCTCTTATAATATTCACAGGCATGGTCAACGTCAATCAAAGTTTCGCCATGGCAATGTCTGAACTACCTGTTATCGGCGCGGTGGTCAAGGTTCTTTCCTACCGGTTCGATGTCATCGAAAATGATAACGTGGATGCCGATATCGAGGCACCGGTAATTTCCGGACTTGAAGATGAGGTGCTAGAGAATACCCTTAACGAAAAGTACTTTGAAGAAAGCAAGGAGCTTTATGATGATTTCATTGAAGAAATGGGTGAAATTATTGAAATGAACGGCCACCTCGGAGTGGACAGCGGTTACGTTGTAATGACTGACACTGATAAGATCCTTTCCATTGGGCGATACGTCGTGAACACCGTCGGCTCTTCATCAACGACGTTTCAGTACGATACAATAGACAAAGAAGAAGGCGTACTGATCACTCTTCCGGGATTATTCAAAGACGACGCTTATATCAAACGCCTTTCAGACTACCTCATTGAGACCATGAAAAGCGAAATGGAAAATGACGATAGCAAGGTCTACTGGGTGGGCGATGACAAGTTCGAACAGTTCGAATCCATCGATGCCAACCAATCTTTCTACATTACGGCTGAGGGCAAACTCGTTCTATCCTTTAACAAATACGAAATCGCGCCGGGTTACATGGGTGTGATCACATTCGAGATTCCGACTGAAATCATCTCAGACCTACTCGTCAATTCTACGGACGAAGGCTATGTGAACCCATAAGATTTACAGCAATGAAAGACATCGTAGTACCGCGTTTGGTTTTGCGATGTCTTTATTTTTTAATATTACCGTTGTGTACTTTCTGATGAAATTCGCAGATTATTGTGATAATATATTCAGGTAGCTTTTATAACCGACTAGGAGGTGTTGATTTGACTGCAATTGACTTATGGAAAATGTATCTGAAGTCTATCGGGGAGGATCTTGACAGCACAGAAAAAACTTATGAGTCATGGCATTTTTGCAACAATGAAAAAGACGCCAATGCACTTGCGGAATTGACAAAACTGGGATTGAAACGGGCAACGGCAGGACTGTTGAGGTCTTATGAGGTTGAGAACGAACCTTTGCCAAAAGTGGATGAATTACATATTATTGAGGATTGGTATGGCAATGGCATTTGTGTCATCAAAGTGAAAAGTGTAGAGATATTGCCTTTTAACGAGGTCACGGAATCTCATGCTGAAATCGAAGGAGAAGGCGACAAATCCCTTGAGTATTGGCGTGAGGAGCATCTCAAATTTTTTAGTCAAGATGCTGAAGGCTTGAATTTTTCGTTCACCGAAGACATGGAAATCGTTTTCATGATTTTCGACCCTGTCTTTAGCTTATAGCTTAAGCACTTGATCTTGACTTTGATCTTATCTTTTCCTGCTTTCCCTGCATTACCTGCACCAACCTACTTCCCCTGCCTCTCCCTGCTCTTCCCTGCTCTTCCCTGCCCCACCCTGCTCTTCCCAACTACAAAGGAGGCACAATGATTGAAATTGAAAATCTTTCAAAAGCATTTCAAGTTGCCAAACGAAAAAAAGGAGCCTTCGGTAGCCTTTTTTCCCGTGAGTATGAGACCATCCATGCCCTGAAGGATATTTCCTTCAAAATGGATCTCGGCGAGATCGTCGGATATATCGGTCCCAACGGCGCGGGGAAATCCACCACGATCAAGATCATGAGTGGCATTCTCGTTCCCAATACCGGAAAATGTGAGATTATGGGCATCACGCCCTGGAAATCGAGGATTGATCATGTCAGAAACATCGGCGTCGTCTTTGGTCAGCGCACCCAGCTCTGGTGGGATGTTCCCGTGATTGATTCGTTCAATCTGCTCAGAGACATCTATAAATTGTCCGAAGTGGATTACAAAAGGACACTAGATCAACTCGTCACGTATCTCGACCTTTCGCCACTGCTGAATACGCCTGTGCGGCAGCTCAGTCTTGGTCAGCGTATGCGCTGTGAAATTGCAGCCGCACTCATTCATTCACCCAAGATTCTTTTTCTGGATGAACCGACCATCGGACTCGATGCGGTGTCGAAGATTGCTGTACGAAACTTCATCAAGAAGATCAATGCAGAGAACAAAGTCACTGTAGTACTCACCACCCATGATATGAGTGACATTGAGGCGCTTGCAAACAGGATCATTCTCATCGGTAAGGGTGAGAAGCTCTATGATGGGGATCTGGCAAATTTGAGGGGCAACTTCATTTCGCACAAAAGGGTTACTGTGGATTACGTTGAAAACACAGTCCCACTCGACATATTCGGGTGTGAAGTCCTCCACGCTTCGAGCGAACGGGCGGTAATTCTCGTTGACCTTGAGAAGACGAATGTGCCAAGCGTGATTCATGAACTCACCAATCAAAAGAGCATCATCGACATCTCGGTGGACAGCCAGCCGATTGAAGAAATCATCGTCAATCTGTATAGGGAGTACCAGATATGAGAGTCTATATGGCACTGCTCAAACTCAGGGTATACCACGGTCTCCAGTACCGTATAGCAGCACTGGCGGGGATTGCCACACAGTTCTTCTGGGGCACCATCATGATCGTGGTGTTTCTTGCCTTCTATGGAGATAGTGTTTCAGTAGGTGGATTTTCTACCACTCAGCTGGTGACATACATTTGGCTTCAACAAGCGTTTCTGTCGTTCATTGTACTTTGGCTTAGGGACTCGGAGCTGTTTGAGCTCATAAGGACCGGCAACATTGCTTATGAACTGTGCAGACCACTGAACGTATATGGCTTTTGGTACACGAAGCTGATTGCAACCCGGATTGCAAACGCAATGCTCAGATGTATGCCGATTCTCATAGTCGCCATGTTCATCCCGGAAAAGTATCGAATGTCCTTGCCGGAATCTACGGAGTCGTTCATGCTGTTTATCGTGACGCTTATACTTGGTCTAGCCATCAATGTGGCGATTTCCATGTTCATTTACATTTCTGTGTTTGTGACACTCTCTCCTATGGGCTCATTGCTTATTTTCAGTGTCGTCGGCGAGTTCTTTGCCGGACTTGTGATTCCGATCCCTCTAATGCCTGAGTGGCTACGGAACATTGTCATGGTATTGCCGTTCAGGTACGTTGGCGACTTGCCATTTAGGGTTTACTCGGGAAACATACCACCAAACGAAGCCTTCCTCGGCATTGCGATTCAGATTGTTTGGCTTACTGCATTGATTCTGTTTGGCAAGAAACTTATGCAAAGCGCGCTGAAACATCTTGTTGTTCAAGGGGGTTAGCATGAGAATATTCTTTAGATATGCAAAAATGTGGCTGAAATCGCAAATGGTCTACAAGACCTCTTTCATCCTTTTATGTATCGGACAATTTTTTGTACCCTTTTTTATTTTCGTGGGACTTTATCTCCTATTTGACCGGTTCGACACACTAAGTGGCTGGTCTTTCAGCGAGATTGCCCTTTTATACGGTGTGATCCATATGGCTTTTTCCATCAGTGAATGCCTGGTCCGTGGATTTGATTCATTCTCGACACTCGTAAGAACCGGTGATTTCGACAGACTTCTGGTGAGGCCACTTCCGACAGCTCTCCAGGTGCTCGGTTCAAAGTTTGAATTTACTCGAATCGGAAGATTGCTTCAAGGAATCATCATCTTCGTCATAGGAATCAGTGGAATCGATGTGCAGTGGACACTGCTCAAAATGTCGGCTGTGGCTTTCATGGTCATAGGTGCAACCTTCATCATGTCGGGGCTGTTCATCATCTTTGCGACGTTTTCCTTCTGGACGATTGAAGGGCTGGAAATCGCCAACATATTTACAGATGGTGGCCGTGAAATGACACAGTACCCTCTGCTCATTTATGCGAAACCCATCCAGAAATTTTTCACTTTCATTGTCCCGTTTGGTGTGGTGAACTACATTCCGCTTATGTATTTGCTCGATCGCGGCCCATATGACCATCCGGCGTATGCGTTCATACCGCTCATGGGTGTGCTATTCATTGTCCCAAGCTTGTTATTCTGGAACTTTGGCGTGAAACATTATAAATCAACAGGATCGTGAAGGAAAGGGAAGAGCAGGGAGAGCAGTATGGTGCAGGGGGGTGCAGGAAAAGATAAGATCAAAATCAAGGTCAAGATCAAGTTTCCCTGAACTTCCTGTTTTCCTGCATTTCCTGCTCTCCCTGCACTTCCCTGCTTCACCCTTCTCTCCCAGGTACCAATTTGTACCTGTCTCCAATCAGTTCCATGGAAAAAGCCAGCGAAATCGCTTGGATTCGCTGGCTTTTGCATATACATAATGTATCTATTTAAAGAACGTATAATAAAGCACTTTCGTTGCTTCTGCTCTGGTGATGTTGTTCTTCGGTTTGACCGAACCATCCTCATAACCACTGATGATGCCGTACTTCACTGCGAGGAGCATGAAGTCTTTGTGGTCTGAAGTAACATTGTTGAAATCGGTTATTTTTGCAGCGAGTTCCGCTTTTTCTGACTCAGTCAAAAGATTGGTTGAATAGCCTTTGAGCAGGATCACAGCTTTTATAAATTCTTCACGGGTCGCATCGCGATCCGGATAATATAGGTTACCGTAACCGCTGAGGTACTTTGAAGCTACGCTGACCGGCTGTGCGAACCACTTGCCCGATGCCACGTCAGCAAACGAGTTGGATACAGCTGCTGATCTGGAGTTTCCAACGAAGTTGCTGATGATAGATGCGATTTGAGCACGTGTGATGTTGTTGTTCGGCTCGAATCTGCCCTCGTTGCCATTTACGATGCCTCTTTTACCGATTTCAAGAATCATGTTTTTCGCCCATGATTTTTCGATGTCTGAAAAAGCGATGTCTTTAAGTTGAGTAGCCTCAATCTTAAGAGTATTGCCTTCTTTTGTAAGGAGGTAATCTCTAGTCTTAAGTGTCATGCCTTCTGGATTTTTCACTGCGATGGTGAGTTTATGATTGCCTGCTGTTATCGTGTTCGGGTTGATGGTGTAAGCATATGGTATGCTACTCACCGTTGAAAGTGTCTTACCATCCAGGATGTAGGAAACTTTAGGATTCAGCATTTTAGGTACGATGGAGTAAGTTGAAAGTTCAAGTGATTCACCCGTTACACTTACGGACTTGTCTTTGATTGAGCCAATCTGTGCATAACGGTATCCTGCCTCATCACCGATGTCAGATAAATAATATTTGTTTGAGACCAGTTGATTGTACAGTTTTGCGATTTCAGCATTGGTGTAAAATGCGTATGAAGCTCTTTTTGTGGCCAACTCAGTGTCCACATTGAAGTAATAGATCCCTTTGACTTCAGGGTAAACTATAGGCAAATATCCATACAGACGATTCATCTGAACTTTAGCCCAGTCCGTCATCTCTTCTTTTGCAACCTTTGAATAATGAGCCACTCCGGTTTCGGAAATCATGATTGGTTTTCTGTCACCGTATTTTTCCACGACTTCTGCTATTTTAGCCAGCGGATTAGCATTTTCTCCTGTGAAGAAATTGCTGTCAATGGAATCCTGAATTGTTCCCCAGTCCGTTTTGTCGCCAAAATAGAATGTCGTATACGAGCTGACGCCTACCCAGTCTACATAAGCATCGCCAGGATAGTAGCTATCGAGTTTGCGCGCTGCGTCTGTTATGTCGTTTGGTGACCAGACCATCGCCACATTCGGAGCGAGCTCTTTCATAAATTTTGCCACATATCTGAAGTTTTTCACATAAATGCTTGGATTCTCACCATTTTCGCCCACGTTCATTTCACAGGCGTATCTGAGGAAAATCGGAATATCCAGTTCTTTCAGATATTTTGCAGTATCTTCAATGTAAGCTTTTGAAGCTTCAATGTTCGGAATTGTATCATAGGTGTTCCACGCCAGTTGAACCGCATTACCTGCTTTGACTGCTGCATCAAGATGAACTCCTATGTCTCTGATGTCATCTTCCCAATTCAGGTAAATCAGGTAAGCGGCATTGTCTTTGGGATAAAGTTTCTTGACCTTGTCCCAATCATAACTTTGGACACCCGGATCGGTATCATAGGCACTTCCAAAGTAGATGCCAGATACGGGTTCGAATTTTGCACCATGATATGTACTGTTATCAGTGATTTTCGTTTTGGCATACAGTTCAATGTCAAATGCGATATTTTTGAGTTTGCTTGTAGCATAATTGGTTGAGTCGGCATTCCAGATGCCCTTTTCCACCAAAATGGTCGCGTGATTAATATACAGTTCAAGGTATGGGACTGCATCATCAAAACGATTTAACGACTCATAGGCTTGAGCGATTTTCAGATATCTCGGAGTGACGATTTCAAGCTTTTGCTGGCTTTCTTTGTCCCATGTTTTAAATAGGTCGATGATTTGAACCCTGATGTCAATCAAACCTTCCACATCACCTGCCGCCTGTAGAGCAACTTCTTTTTCAGTGAGTCCCCAAAATGCCGATGGCAGTTTCTGATCCGCACTTGAAATCATTGAAACATTCATCATCATGAGCATTGCGAGAATGATTGCTGTGACTTTTTTCATTGTTTCCCCCTTATTTTGCTGTGGTATTTTATAAATCAACACATTATATCACGAAACAAAATAAAACTATTCAAGCAAGTTGCACAGAAATGATTTCACAGGATCCATTTTCGAATCGATCTTAGACATCTTTTCCTGAAGTTCTGACACATAAACAGTTTCATTGGCTTCCAGGAGGTCGAAAGATTTCACCAAATCCTGAAAACTGAGTGACTCGAATGACTCATAGTAAGGCATGTCCATTTGCCTGCAGAAAGTACTGACTTTGGGATCATACGAGAGTCCTATAAATGGCACCCCAAAATTTGAACATAGAATCAAGGTGTGTAGACGCATGGCTATCGCAAATCTAGAGGTCCTTACTTCTTCCTCCAGCGCTTCGAGGGTTTCAAATGTCTTGACTGGCCCAAGATCCGCCATGGCTTTGTCATCGTTGCCGTCTTGCATACTGAGGCAAGTGACCGTATAGCCTTTATTCTGAACATAATGGATGAATGGCTTCACTACCCCTTTAAGTGCATCTACACTTTTCCACATTCTGAGGTTGATAATGACATTATTACGTTTTATATCGGCATTTTCGGTGGAATTTTCAAGTGCCAAATCTTGACCAAGGTGAATATGCGCTTTTTTGCTGCCATCAATCCAGTCATATGAATCCTTGTCTCTAAGATGGAGGTACTCGATCCGATCAAGTGTGCGTTTCACAAGTCTGGTCTGGAAACCACCTTTGATCGGTCCAATGCCATTGCCAAGCAATATCACTTTTTTCTTAAGCAAAAGTCCGAAATTGATGAGAGACAAATAGTACATAAGGCTGCGGTTGGAAGTCACATTTTGAAGCATGCTGCCACCACCGCCGATAATGATATCCGCACCTAGAATCGCCTTGAAAATCTTAAGCGGCTTATTTCTACTGACGCCTTCAATGCCATGAAATCTCTTGGTTTGTTCAACATGGTAGGAGAGCACCTTGATATTGGAACGCTCAACATAAGGAGTAATCAATTTAAGGGTTTCCTTAAGCAAAAGTTCATCACCAAGATTGGATGAACCATAATATCCGATGATCAATATATTTTTAGACATTGGCGTACACCATGACATAATCGTCGACCATTTTTCCCACCGAATAATTTTTTTCGGTGAATTCACGTTCCCAATCAAACGCCTGAGGTGGCATGAGTCTTAACGCTTCAATGTCCCTTTTTAAGTCTTCATAAGTCAGCTCGCTATTGACCCTGGCTGTAAAATTATTGCCAATCGCTGTTTTTAGTTTGTCCTCACTAAGAATACCCATCGCCCCGTATTCACCCGACAAAATCACAGGCATGTTCATACTCATGGCTTCGAGTGCAGCGCGACTGATGCCCACAAAAACATCTGCTTGCTTCAGCATGTCTTCAACCCGATCGGTTGGACCTGTAAACTCGATGTTGGCAAGTCCGCTTGAACGCGATTTAAGATCACTGAGCATCACACCTCCGCCAACCACAGTTATATTCAGATCGGTCTCGGCAGCAAGGCCGATGAGCAGTCCTGCCATTTTGCTGGTATCTTTCTCAAGTCTGCTCACGTGGATCAACCTTTTGTAAGGATAAGCCACAGCTTCCCTTTTGAACTTTTCAGTATCTATTCCATTGATGGTCTGATAGATAGGTGCACCCTTCAGATCATAGTTTTCAAGCAAATAGGATTCGATATCCTCACTGACCACGAAAATTTCCTCACCCCACTGTGTGATTTTTTTCAGGACCCAGTTGATTTTAAACTTGCCATGTACTGTGGTCATCATCCTGAATTTCAGAAGTTTTTTCATAATACTTACATATAAAGCTGGAATTCTGGCGTGCGCATGTACAACATCAGGTTTGAACGACCTTATGTTTTTGTAAAGCAGACTGAGTGATTTGAGGACGTATATGGGATTTTTGCTGTGCATCGGTATGGTGACCACCTGCACCCCTGCCTGAATCAACTCTTTTTCGTAAATACCACCGTTGGAAGCGACCATGACTTCATAGCCCCTAGCCTTGAGTCCTTTTGAAAGTTCCACCACATGTGTCTCAGCTCCACCGATGTCAAGCCCCATCAAACATTGCATGATTTTTTTCATTGCCAAACGATCTCCTTGACTTTACCAATAGGCGCTACCGTCTTGGTATAGATTTTCAGTTCGGAATTGACTTTGATCTCTGTGATCCCTTCGGAAAAATA
>JAWSUW010000082.1:0-15609 GCA_033549245.1 Bacillota bacterium
AATTGGATCCTCTTTGCTCATTTATACTGCGATTCTCTTTTTCTGTCTATTGCTTTCTATAGCAGCCTCTATTATTTTTATGACATTGAGTCCATCCTTGGGTTCGACCAATAATGGTTCTCCAAATTGTATGGCTCCATAAATGTTTCTATAATATGTTCGATAATCACCTTTTAAAGTTTCAATTCGCTTACATTCATCTATAGTATTGAGTTTTCCCCAAAACGCTTCGGGTTCACTGCCCCAACTATCGTCAAAAGGATCATCAGAAGGTAAAAGACCAGCTTTTAGGTCATCCTCTTGGACATCGAGTCCAAATTTGACAAATGCTCCTTTGGTACCTTGAAGAATAAATCGTGGCAATGGTTCTTTGACAAGACTTCCTGACTTAAGTGTCACTTTGAGTCCATCATAATATAGAATCAGTTCAAATTGATCATCGACTTTTCCGAACCTCTGGGCTGCAAGATCCGCATAAATCTCAATTGGCATCCCAAATTTATGAACCACTTGATCGATCAGATGTGATCCAAGGTCATATAAAACACCAGAACCGGGTAGATTGTCTTCTCTCCAAGCATCCGCTTTAAGTTCAGTTCTAAAGCGATCAAAATGAGATTCAAGTTCGACCAATCTTCCAAGTGTACCAGAATCTATAATTTTAAGTATAGTCTTGTAATCTCCATCAAACCTACGGTTATGATATACAGATAAAACCACATCAAAGTTTTTTGCCAATTTTGTCAAGTACTCCGCTTCTTTAGATGTGACAGTAAATGGCTTTTCAACTATCACATGTTTTTTGTTCTTAATGGCCATTTCAGCAATTTTGACATGACTCGTGTTTGGAGTGGAAATTACAATCAAATGAATATCCGGATCATGTATGACGTCATCCATCGATTGAACCACAACCACATTTTCTATATCTTTTTTTGCTAGTGCCTCCTTGACTGGATCTGTTGTCACTACTTTAGTAATGTTGAATCCCTCAACAGATCTGATGATGGTGCTATGAAATACACGTCCTGATAAACCATACCCGATAATAGCAACGTTAATTATGTCCATAACTACTCCTTTTCTTATAACCCATTCCACTTTTATATAATATCAAAACCCACACAAGTACCACGATTCCTGAAATAATATAGTTTTCCACAACGCCAGGATCAGTAATCAATCTGGTAATCCAAAATGTCGGGAATAGACCCGCGATATATAAAAACCACTCTGCTTTTATGAAATCAGCAAACACGAAAATGATTACAAAATTTAAAATCTTGGCATAAGTCAATCCGATAATTTTATCGCTAGCAATCCTAAAAAACAAGAGACCAATGGAAGCGGCAAAAACTGACAATAAGATAGAAATATAAAGTAAACTGAAAATGTTCAGATCGACCAGGTTCAAAATCACATCATTGATCATTGAGTATAAAAACGTGAATATAGATATAAAAATGATCCTATTCAGTAGATATCCTCTTCGTCCATAAGGCGTAACGAGAACCAGATCTATGATATTGCCATCCTTATCATCGAGCATCATAAACCCCATTACCACACCAAGCATATATGGAGTCATAAGTAATGTCATCGACAACAAATAAGGCTCAAGTGGTAATGAAAATTCAACATATTCAAGAGCTAAAGGCAGCAAAAAGTGAATCATAAGTTTAAATATGATCCCAATCATAAGAGGAACGAAAAAAAGCAGTGCCATAATCGGATCCCTCATAATCATTTTCAGGTCACTAACCATAATACGAAGAAAACTCATCATAATCCCCCATAAATCATATGTTTTTCAAACATAATAATTGCCTTTTTAAAAAGAAATAAATTGGAAATGATCAAGACCGTCACAGATAAAGAAGCTTCAGCAAATGAAATACCATGATAAGCTCCATATACCAATTTCAAACTTGCTATAGATGGGTAAACACTTAAAAACCATTCTTTGGGGAAGAATACCAATAGCACACATGGAAGAACAAGTATAATCATCCAAGGTATCATTTTTACAAAGAAGGCATTTAAATGTCTTGATTTCGTGGTGATCATGATCCCTATCAGCGTAAAAAAGACAGATGTCAAAATGACCCCTACAATCAAAAACAGATAATTCACACTACCAATATCAGATAAAGCCGTGATCAATAAAACAGCCAATACTGATATTAAACATAATGAGATCAACTTTGAAATCAAATATTCTTTTGTTTTAAGAGGTGTAACGGAAAGTGTTTGAATGATGCCTTGATCTTTTTCGAGCATGAGAATTCCACCAATAAAGAAAAGTCCTAAAACTGAAGGATCAGAAAAGACTATGATCGGCAACGCAATGTACGCAAAATCAAAGGGCAATTGACCAAGTATCAATAAATAAATAAATGATATGAGTAGATATATGAAATAAAAACCCTGCTTAAATTGAAACAACATATCAGAAAACAAGGCTTTCCTAATTCTTATAAGCGACTGTCGATCATTCATATGAGGGCTCTCCCATTCAGTAAAATAAAAACTTCTTCCAGTGTCGCTTCTTGTGAATGGATAGTCAATATTCTATGATTTCTTAAAATATCTTCAAAAATCGGATTGTCTTTCAAATTCTCAAGTGGTAATTTTTCTGATTGAACCTCACCATATTTTTCAAATTCTACTGTAACCATCGGCTTGCCATATTGAACCATCAAATTCTTAGGGCGATCAATTGCTGAAATCAGACCTTCATTGATAAATGCAACACGGTCACAGAGTTGTTCAGCGACATCCATATGATGCGTGGTCAAAAAAATGGTTTTACCATTATTTTTCAGTTCAACAATGATATCCTTTATAATTTTCGCATTCACTGGATCCAGTCCAGATGTAGGCTCATCAAAAAAAAGAATGTCTGGATCATGCATGATTGCTCTTATAAAATTAAGGCGCATCTTCATACCTTTTGAGTAATCTTCAACTTTCTTATTTCGCTCCCCTTCGAGACCAACCCTTACAAGTAAACCTTCTATGTCCTTAGGAGCACATCTATAATAAGATCCTATCAGTTTAAGATTTTCTCTGGCAGTCAATTTTTTATACAAATTAGGGAAATCAAAAGCCACACCTATTTTTTCATAAAAATTATAATCCCACATGCATCTTTCTTTGCCCATGATTTCTATACTACCACCATAACCTCTGAGCAAACCTATAATCAAACGTTGTGTCGTTGTCTTTCCAGCACCGCTTGGTCCTAAAAAGCCGAAGACTTCTCCCTTGGCAATACTAAAACTCAAATCTTTGATTGCCTCTTTTGAAGATTTAGGATATGAAAACTGAAGATTACGAACATTGATCATTTTCAGTGTCTCCTTTGGATCAGATTCTTTTTCTTTTTGATTTGTTAATTCTAGTTTCAAAGCGGCTGAAAACCTTTAGTGTGATCCACATGATGACAACTGCGAACAGTGCAAGCATGTAATATCCAGCACCAATTACAAGCCCCAAACACGCCACTGACCAAAGTCCTGCAGCAGTAGTCAGACCTTTGACAGTAACACCCTCTTTGATAATTGTTCCAGCTCCCAGAAATCCCATACCACTGATAACTTGAGCTCCCATCCTCACCGGATCGGCATTGACATAACCGACAATCAGCTTGATATTGACATCCATAATCAGAGCGGATGCAACACAAACCAAAATATGAGTTCTGAGACCAGCTGGTCTGTTGATGGCTTCACGTTCCAGTCCGATTACACCACCAATAAGGACTGCTAATAATATTTTTATGATTGAATCCAGCTCTAAGAACATATTTCTCCTCCTAACAATCAAAACCTTCCCTGGATAGGACCCCTTGAGTGTAATAATGCTTTATTTCTTTCATTTCAGTGACCAAATCTGCTAGTGCAATCAGCTTTTCAGGTGCATACCTTCCTGTAAGCACAACTTCAATGGATTTCTTTCTATGCTCTAGAGCAGCGATCACTTCATTTACATCAATAAGGTTATAGTATAGTGCGATATTGATCTCATCGAGGATTACTAGATCATACTGCTCAGACTCTAAAATGGTCGCACATTTTTGAAGAGCTTCTCTCGCAACCAAACGATCCTGTTCAGTAGGATCCTTGCTGATGAAGCAACCTTGGCCCAACTGTTCTATGACAATGTTTGGTAAGAAGTCCACAATTTTAGTCTCGCTGTACTTCATATCTTTGACGAATTGACCGATGTATACTTTCTTGCCTGCACATGCAGCTCTTATGGCCAGACCAAAGGCTGCAGTAGTTTTTCCTTTCCCATTGCCTGTGTATATATGCATAAATCCCTTACTCATAGAATTCCGCCAAACGCTCACCGTCATCAAGAGCAATTTTTCTGAGTTCGTTGACTTGTGCCTGTGTGCCTAGAACCATAAGTATATCTCCCACTTCAATCATAGTTTCTGAATGTGGATTGAAAAATATTTCTTTTTCTCCTCGTTTTCTAATCGCAAGTACAATAAGTCCAATCAATTCAGGTATTCTTAATTCCTTCAATGTCTGATTGCTCATCGGTGCACCTTTACGAACGATTATGTCTTCTAAATCATATTCTCGATCACCAACGTGGGTTATGACATCCAAAAATGAAATGACAGATGGTCTCATCATCAATGTAGCCATTCTCCTGCCTCCTATTTCATTAGTGGAAATAGTGTTGTTTGCACCTGCTTTTTTTAGTTTGGATGGAGAAGATTTATCGATAGCTCTTGAAATGATATATAATCCACTGTTCAATTGTCTGGCGGACAATACCGTATAGACGTTGTCAACATCTTTTGAAAGTGCGCTGATCAATCCTTTTGCACTGCTGATATTGGCTTGTTTTAAAACGTTCTCTTCAGTTGCATCTCCAACGATAGTGAGTATGTTTCTTTTGATCAATTGATTGGCCACGTCCTCATTGTTCTCAATGACGACAAATTGATAGCCTTTATTGATGAATTGCTCCACGACAACTTCACCTGTCTCGCCTGCTCCACAAAGTATATAATGATTGCTCAAATCTGCAATTTTTTTATCCATTTTCCTATTCCTCCATATATCTTTGATGCCGCCCTCAATTAGTGCGACCACGATGCTTGTGAATGTGTAACCTGCTGTACCGACCCCAAGAAAAATTACTGCCATCGTAAAAAATTTCGCTTGATCACTCATGACACCTACTTCACCGTAACCTACAGTTGAAATGGTGATGATTGTCATATATAATCCATCTATCAACGAGACGTCAAGCAAGAAGGAATATCCTATGGCTCCAACAGCCAGTAGCACAATGAACATAGCCATTATAATAAACAATCGATTGAATTCCTTCATTTGGACCTCCTTTCTGAGATAATATCAATTATAATTATACCATTAAAATACAAAAAAGACGCGATGTTAACGCGTCTGGTCAGTTTTTTTATCCTTGTACAAATCTAAATCAGCAATTTTGATAATGTCATCAAGTGGCAAATCCTGACTTTGAGAAAAACCGAATCCAATAGACAAATCTATGGCTTTGTACTGATCTGCAGTTGGCTTGAAGAACTCTATAATCCGAGATTTGACTTTAATGAAATCATCATAATCAGCTCCTGGTAAGACCACCACAAATTCATCACCACCATAACGTGCGACGACATCGGTTTTTCTCGATGCCTCTTTAAGAGCAAGTGCAAATGCTTTAAGTACATGATCTCCCTCAGTATGACCATAAACATCATTGACCCTTTTGAAATGATTCAAATCCATCATGACAAACGCAAATTCCTGTGTAGGGACCATATGTCTATAGTTTTCAATGATATGAAACAAATAATGTCTGTTATATAATCCTGTGAGCTGATCAGTCACGGAAACATTGTATATACGGTGATGCTCATAATCGAAGTAACGATTCAAAGTGACAACAATGACAAAGAAAATCCCCGCTACGACCAAAAAGTTCATGATCAGATCAATGGAACGCATCTCAGGTGCTGAGTATATGGTGAATTGATCGGGATAAAGGGGTTCAAATTTCAGTAGAATAATCATTTCCACCACAATCGATATCGGAAAAATATATTCCCACTTTGTGTTAACCAAAATGATTGATATGAACAAAATCAGCACCGCATAAAAACTCATCGCACTATAGGATCCTGGTGAAGTCAACCAAGCAAGTGGCAAATAAATATTGCACAACAAAAACAAGTAGCTTTTTTTTATCAGATCTTTGTTCTTTCCTTTTCTAAAAAGGAAATACATCAGATAAATCACAATCGCAGCTGTAACCGGATATATTATATTCACTATGGGTCTACTGTTTATTGTGTTGACCAGAGCCACTATTCCAAATGCAGAAATGCTTATAATCAATATCATTTGAAATATTCTACTTTTGAGATCAACTAAAAATTTGTTTTCAGAATACACTTTCTTCATAACAATCACCTTAAATTATAATAACATTGAAATGTAAATTCGTATAGATTCAAATTAACTGGTCACAAACTTAAATTCTATGATATCCTATTATTAATTCTGAAGAAACGAGGAAAATTCCACTGTGAAAACCATAATAAAAAACGCAAAAATATATATTAACACAGGTCGATTTACTGAGGCTTTATGCATCGAAGATGGCATTGTTAATCAGATAGGAAACTTTGAAGACCTTGATCAAACCAATATTGATGAGATCATCGACATTAAAGGCAAGACTATCTTGCCTGGTCTAAATGACAGTCATTTGCATCTCGCTTCTTTGGGGGAGTTCATCTTATCTTGTGATCTAACCACTGCAACATCCATCGATGATGTTATCAAAATAGGTAAAACTTTTCTTGAGGCAAATGCCCCTCAAATTCTCGTTGGCAGGGGATGGAATCAAGATTTTTTCGGACCAACTGATAAAAGAATGATCAACAAAAATGACCTAGACCGTATTTCAACTGAAATTCCCATCATATTCAGCAGGGTTTGCGGTCATGTTTCTGTTGGCAATTCAAAAGCCATTGAGATGATAGGGCTCGATGACAATTCATTTGTTGATGGCGGAGAAATCTTGCTTGGCCCTGATGGAACTCCTAACGGGATCTTTACTGAGAATGCAGTTTACGCACTGTATTCCATTATTCCGGAAAAATCATCCGAAGTTTTGGAAGGCGATATTGAAAGAGGAATGGAATACGCAATCAGTGTTGGTCTTACATCTGTCCAATCGTGTGATATCATGGGAACCAATTCGAAAATGGTGTTCAGCACCCTTCACAGGATGTATCGTGAAGGAAAGCTGAAGCTTCGGTATGGTCACCAATTCAACTATCAGAATATTGATGATTTCAAAGAATACCTTATGACCGAACATGTGACCGGAATATATGATGAACGCTTTTTATCAAAAGGAGCCCTCAAATTATTCAAAGACGGATCACTCGGTGCTCGTACAGCCCTCATGTCAAGACCTTATGACGATGATCCCACTACTTGCGGCGTTGCCGCCTTAAGTGACGACCAGCTCTTTGAGATCTGTAATCTCGCTACTGCTAATAATGTCAGAATACTTACACATGCGATTGGTGATGCAGCTATCGAGAGCGTAATAAACGCTTATGAAAACACCTTTTCTGGTGAAACCAATCCACTGCGCCTCGGTATTGTCCACTGTCAGATCACTACACCAGAACAGCTCAAACGCATTTCTAAATTAGGTCTTACAGTAATGGCACAACCCATTTTTATAGATTATGACATGAACATCGTAAAATCACGCGTCGGTTCTGAACTGGCAAGTACATCATATGCTTTCAAATCCTTGTTGGATTTGGGAGCACCTCTAAATCTAAGTACTGATGCTCCTGTGGAAAATTGCAATCCATTCCCAAACATTTACTCGGCAGTCACAAGACAATCCTTAAAAAATCCATCCGGCGAATGTTATCTTGAAAACGAAAGGCTGACTGTTGAAGAAGCGATCGATGCATACACCGTAGGAAGCGCTTACAATGAATTCAAAGAACACTTTAAAGGACGTCTCTTACCTGGATACGTGGCCGATCTTATCGTTCTTGATCAGGATATTTTCACTATTGAACCCTACAAAATCAAAGATATCAAAGTAAAGATGACCATGATTGACGGCAAAATAGTGTATGAATCAAAATAATCAACAAAAATCGATGTAGCCATGATACACAATCATAGCAACATCGACTTCTTTTTAGTAATTATAATATAACATCTTTACGTATGAAGTTACCATCCTCTAAATCTTGAAACGCCTGATTCAATTCTTCTCTGGTGTTCATGACAATCGGTCCACCCCAGGCAATCGGTTCTTTTAGCGGTTTTCCTGCAAACAAAAGAAATCTCAGACCATCTTCTAGCGCAGTCAATTTAAAATGATCTCCAGCTTCAAACAATACTCCGCTCTTTGCATCAACTGTATTTTCATTCACTAAACCACTGCCATAAACTGTGTATATGAACAAGTTGTCTTCCGGATTGGTGACAAGATCAAATTCGACGTTTTTTTCCAGTTCAACATCCAAAAATGTCATTTTGACATAATCTCCATGGACTGCTCCAGAGACCCCATCATACTCGCCTGAAATCACCCCTACTGTTGATCCATCTTTTACTACTTTAGGAACATGATCAGATACAATGTCCCGGTATTGCGGTCTGGTCATCTTATCTTTTGCAGGCAAATTAAGCCACAATTGAACACCAAGCATATGTTCACATGCTTGCGGCATCTCTTGATGCAAAATTCCTCCACCTGCAGTCATCCACTGGCATCCACCATCAAGTATGCTGCCTTTGTTACCCAGACTGTCACCATGTTCAATATCACCTTGAATCAAATAAGTGACTGTTTCTATTCCTCTATGCGGATGCCATGGAAACCCTTTGATGTAATCCTCCGGATTATATGAATCAAACGCATCCAGCATCAAGAACGGATCGAAATCCACCACATCTGGTCTGCTGATCACCCTTACAAGATGTACACCAGCTCCATCTTGTGTTTTTTGACCCCTAACTATTTTTTTTACCCCTCTTAACATCATACTCCTCCTTATACATCGATATAGGCTCATGATACCCAATATATCTCACAAATAATAAATAATATTACATGCAAATTTAATGCCAATCGCTTGAATTGGGACAAAATGGGTAAATATAATATAGCTGAAAGGGCTTGAAAGGAAGTGATTATGATGTTAAATATCGTCCTTCAGGATAATCTAAAAACTTATCTTAAGAAGCACCATCATGATACAATTTCTCTAAGACTCGTTCATAATGACTATGCTACTGGGAATATCAATACAATCAATCCGGAAATTCATTTTAAAAAGCCATATTCACCAGAAAACTACAACGAATACCATATTGACGATGTAACAATTTATATTGACAAAGAAGCAGAAGCTTATGACGATACTTTGGAATTTGTAGAGGAAAAAGCACTTGCTTTACATCACTGTCATGTTAAAGGTCTCAAACTGGATAAAGTTGAGATGTAATGGAACGAAAAAGATGCGTATACTGATTTTGTATACGCATCTTTTTTCTATTGTCCCAATATAATGTGTTCAAGAATTCTTACAATCGCGGGATCATAAGATCGTCCACCATCCTTTTTTACAACTTCTATGGCTTCTTTAGGATCCATCATAAATTTATTGTATTTGTTGGTCAATTCATCATAAGACTCAGCCACAGTGATTATTCTTGAGTAAAGTGGAATATCCTCTCGAGACAAGCCCTTGGGATAACCAGAACCATCCCATTTTTCATGATGCATCAGTATGATCTCAGCCAAATCAGTTGTTTCATCAAACGCATTCAATATTCTGTATCCCATGATGACATGATTTTTCACCTCTTCATTTTCATAATCCATTGGTACTTCATCATTTTGAATCAAAAAATCGTCAAGAGTAATTTTTCCTATATCATGATAATATCCTGCTTCTTTCAATCGTTTGCACTCATCTTGGGTCAATTCCAATTTCATACCAATTCGCATCGAAAGCTCGCTCACATTGGTGGAGTGTTCCAGTTCTCTATTGCTTGTATCATGCAGTTTGGCAATCAAATGTTCAATCGTATCGGTGTTCAACTTCTTGCTGTTGAGAGTCTTATCGACATACATATGTTCTTCTGCCAGTTTCATAACTTCAATGATACTTTGATTGGGTTTGTTTTTGATTGCACATCCGAGCGAAATACTACCTTTAAATGCTGAGAATTGAACATTCGAAAATTCTTCTTTAATTCTGGATGCAATGTTTTGCGCAGTCTCTATATCAGTGTGTTTGAGCACCAATGCAAACTCGTCTCCACCTGTCCTTGCAATGAGATCATCCGCTCTACATATTTTGACAAATGAATCAGCAGCCGTCTTAATCAACAAATCACCTTCACTATGTCCAAATATGTCATTGGTCAATTTCAGACCATCGACGTCTCCAATCAAGATTGAGATCGGATAATTGTCCTCATGATCGATCACTTTCAGTTGATTTTCAAAATACATCCGATTGTAAAGCCCGGTCAATGAATCATGATTGCTTAAAAATTCGATGTGATTTTCATTAAGTTTTCTTTTCGTGATGTCCATAAACGTCACAACAGTTCCAACGACTTCCCCATTTTTCTTCTGTGGGTATGAATAATACTCTACTTCGAAGGATGTGCCATCCGCTTTCCAGAACACCTCGTCATTTGAATGGATCCCCTCGCCCTTTATTGCTGCTTGTCTGATTTTGCACTCTGTCAGGTTCATCTCAGATCCATCACGATTTTTATGAATCAATGCATGCATATCTTTTCCTATGAGTTCATCTTGATGTGAATATCCCAGTAATTCGATACAACTTTCATTGCAAAATGTGCACTCGCCTTCAATGTTTATACCATAAATGCCTTCAGCCGTTGAATCCAGCAGTAGTCTCAGTTGTTCTTTGTTGTCATTTAACTCTGCTGTTCTTTCACGGACTCTTTCCTCTAAGGTATTGATCATCAGTTGAAGCGAATCTGCCATCTTGTTGAATGCCATTGATAATTTTCCTACTTCGTCATCCTTTTGGAATTTGACTCTATTATTGAATTCACCTTTAGAGAATTTTTCAGTGACTTCAATCAGTTTGTAAAAAGGTGTCAAATAGTTTTTCGTGATTTTTATGTAAATCATGATGGAAAAAATCAAAGCACCTGCGGTTAAAATTATCGTGAAGTACATATTTTGGAAAATATTTTCTGTAAACATTTTCTCCGGGATAGCTGTAACAATGACCCACTCAAGTCCTTTGTTATCATACTCAGTAAAATGAATATGTAATTTTCCATATTCTGTATTGACTCTTTGGTCGTTTTCGCCTAATGACATATAATCATCAAATGCCTTTGCTACAACTTTCTGATTGATGTCTTCAATCTTGAGCCTTTCCACCTCACCTGAATCATTAGTTATAAAGTTATTTCTTCTCAGCGAGTTGGCGACAACAAGTCCTGATTTTTCAACGATATATGCGACCGACTCTCCATCGCCGATTACTTCACGAAGATAATCATTCATTTTGGATAAAGTGACATGAGTTCCCATCACTCCTATAAACTCATTATTCTTGTCATAGACTGGATGAGCTGCAGATACTGCTAAATCATCCATGACGAAGTGTTTATATACTGTCGAAAAATATGCGGTCTCTTTTTCTTTTGCGACTTCATACCACGCTCGAGTTCTGGGATCGAAGATACCTGCATCCACCACTTGTTTGCCAGTTGTCAAATCATCATTGACAGCATAGTAGATAGAATGTCCTGTCGTCTCCAAATTATTTCTCATTATCTCGATTTTCTCGTCACCATTTCTTCGAGCACCATAATAATAGCCCGATTCATCACCGTAACTGAAGCTATACAAGGCGTCTTTATTAAACGATAGCAATACATTCAAAAAAAAGAAATCGCGTTCCGTGTCGTTTTCCAGGTCAATGATGCCCTCTTCAATCATTTTGTGGTTGTGCTCATTGATATGTAGCGGAACACTGATGAATGCATCGATTTTGGAATAAATGTCATCACTCATATTGGAAGACATCTCAAGAATCAAGTTCTGAGTGGAATCAAGCCAATTTGAAAAGACAAAGTAACCGATGGAAGCGACGGTAATCAATGTAGTTGCGACAAATGTGATTATTATTATGCTTCTAAGTCTGGTTTGTTTTTTTATTTTCTTTGGCGACATCAATCGTTCACTCCTTTGAACCTCATTAAAGTATAACTTTGACTCTTCCTACACTTCCTGATTCCAACATGACTTTTATGCCATGAGGGTGATTGGGTGAGTTGGTTAAAAATTTTTTTACGATCCCTTCTGTCAACCTACCGCTGCTCTGGTCTTGCTTTTGAACTATCATGACTTTTGAACCTATTTTTATGTCATTTCTGATGGATCCATTCATTTGTTTACCTCACATCTATAATCTTATTCAGTTCATAACGGGTTATGAATAGTGTCAATATGGCCGCTGACCATGTCGTTGTGACAATTCCAATCCAAATGCCCACCAGTCCCATGCCAAGAATACTTCCAAGCAATGTAAACAAAGCAAATGGCATCAAAAGCTGTCGATAAACACCAATCAAAATGGCATAACGTGGTTTTTTTATAGCCTGTAATATGGAAAGGCAAATATTTAAGATAATATATGCATTGAATGCAAGAAAGTCGATTCTTAAGTATCTAGCCCCCTCAAAAACAACTTCTTTCTCTTGATTGAAAACACCTACAAGAATTGGAGCCAATGGAAATACTACAATCATAACAACCGTCATGATTATGGCCCCAACTTTTATGGCTTCATGGTAAGTCGCTCTAACCCGCTCAATATGGCCAGCACCGAAATTTTGACCTGCGATGGTCATCGCAGCTGTGTTTAATCCAAGTGCAGGTAAAAGCGCAATCTGTTCAATCCGCATTGCGGCACCATATCCTGCGATACTAGCATCGTTGCCATGTTTGTATATAAAGTAGTTGATCATAAAAATTCCAATAGCAATTGTCATGAGGTTTAATGATGCCGGTATGCCTTGGGACAAGATATCGGTTTGCACTTCAACGGTGTACGTTTTTCTATCAAATATACCAACATCCAATTTTAAAAGTTTTATACATTTATACCCTAAATAAATATTGCCAATAATTTGAACCACTACGGTCGCAAGTGCAACTCCAAGCGTTCCAGGTCTAGGCAGTCCAAATGGGCCATATATGAAAAGCGGGTCCAAAATCAGATTCAAAAAAAAGCCAATAATCAAGAAATTCCTATAAGGTTTGGTAATGCCTCTTGAGGAAAGCAATGCATTCATTGCTGAATTGAGACCAAAGAACAATGTGCCGGCATAAATTCCTCTGACATATCTGGAACCTTCGACAAGCGTTTCATTTTCAGCACCTAAAAGTCTCAGTAAATCAGGTGAAAAAACAAAACCGACTATGGTTAGAATAAGACTTATAATTATAGTCAAAAAAATCCCGTTTGAAGTGAGTGAACCCACGAGTTTATAATCTTTTTTACCATGTGCAATGGAAAGTAATGCCGATAAACCTGTACTTATACCTGAAACGATAGCAATCAGTATGAAAAATATTGAAAATGACAGTGACATCCCTGCTAAGGATGCAGTACTAAGACGTCCTGCATAAAAGGTGTCTACAACATTAAACATTGTATTGAAGAACAGACCCACGCTGACTGGTATCGCCATGGTTAAAAGCTGACTGGTATCGCCATGGTTAAAAGTTGTTTTTTTATGTTCCCTGAAGTAAAATCATCATTAATCACATTTACACTCCTATCCTTTCAGATGTTTGTCCATATGGTCATGATCTGGATTAAACCAGACTTCCTTTTCGCTTTTTCTCAATTTGCTGTCTACCATATCCAAAAAATCAGCTTTAAGGCGCTCGTGCTCTATATATTCAATAATTCTGAGAATTGAAACGTTGTATTCAGTTGATGCAACAATTACATTGATCCTCTTCTTCAAGGGCTCAACTTTATGACGGAGGTCACTTATTGATTCTTCTATTTCTGAGACTACAAAATCAAGATCATATGACGAATTCAGTTTGTTGATTCTATCGATGGATTCGTGCAATGGTGCCGATGAGAATATCCTATCATTGTGAAGATTGATGATCATAGGAATACCTGCCTTCTCGGAAAAGTTGATCACATCAGAAACTGAAAAAGCACTCACATCATTCTCCAGTTTTAGAACCTCTTTCACACGTTGTGGCAAAGTATTCAGCACTTCGGATGAATCACCTGTTGACCGATCCAAATTGATGATTACATTAGTTATTGGAATTGTATCAAAACACCTCATAAAATCACTCCACCACTCTGCTGAATGTTTTGGATCAAAATATCCGAGGTGCAAAGAGAACTGGATATCATGAGCTAAGCAAAGCTCAGAAGCCGTCTTGATAATATGAAAAGTCCGCTCAAAATCATCACCATTCAATGATGGGATAATATATGCATACCCAAATTCGATTTCCATAAGATCATCTCCATATCCCGCCGATTTAAAAAAGAACCCAAAAACTGGGTTCTTAAGAATTCTAAGTATGAATACGAAGTTTTTCAATCCGATTTCGATCGACCTCTTCCACTACAAATCTGACACCTTCATATTCAATAAATTCGTGCGGTTCAGGTAGATAACCGAATGTACCGACAATAAATCCACCAATGGAATCGAAGTCCTCTGATTCGATATGGATCCCAATCAGATCATTGACGTCATCTATTCGAGTACTGCCTTCAACCACATACTCATCTTCCTTAATCACTTCAATATCTTTTTCATGGTCATCATATTCATCGCGGATGTCACCAACGATTTCTTCAATCAGGTCTTCCATTGTGACTACTCCAGCAGTTCCACCATATTCATCCAGTACAATTGCTATCGGTAATCGTTTGACTCTTAGTTCTTGGAACAATTCTGTGATCCTTTTGAATTCAAATGTCAGAAAAGGTTCTCTCATGTAATCGTGTATATTGAACTCCGCATTTTCCGAAGCTTTGAAAATAAGGTCCTTGATGTATAGTATTCCGACAATATTGTCTGGAGTTTCAACATATATCGGTATTCTAGAAAATTGTTCTTCTCTAAAGGTCTCAATTATTTTGTCATAAGATGAACTGATTTCAAGAGCGACCATATCGGCGCGTGGCGTCATGACGTCCCTCACTTGGGAATCACCGAATTCAAAAACATTATGGATCATCTGTTTCTCATCGACTTCCAGCACACCTTCTTCATGGCTCACATTGACCATCGTACGAAGTTCATCTTCAGTGATAAACGGTTGTGATTCTGCTGGTTTCCCACCAAGCAAGCGAATAAACCCTTTGGTTACAAAAAGTAAAATTGTTACTATTGGACTCAAGACCACAGTTAGAACAGTTATAAATCTGGCAATCTTCAGTGAAAAATGCTCCGAATGTTGCGCCGCTAGAGATTTTGGAGTAATTTCTCCAAATACCAAAATAAGCAGTGTCATCAT
>JAWSUW010000083.1:0-15556 GCA_033549245.1 Bacillota bacterium
AGGCATTATTATATCATAATATCTTTTGGGACATAATCACGTGTGATTACTTAGGACATTATCACATGTGAATCATACAATGCAAAAAAGAAATCTGAATTGCTGTTGACAATAGTTTGGATAGGTGTTATCATAAGTTATTGCTTAAATGAATAGTAAGTAGAATTAACATGTATTATAGAGGGTACAGATTCATCGTGTCGTCCTAATTAGAATGTTATTCGTATTACAAGATTTAAGAAAAAAAATTAGGAGGTACACATTATGATGAATGGTACAGTAAAATGGTTTAACTCAGACAAAGGATTTGGTTTTATTACAGGAGAAGACGGCAGAGATGTTTTCGCTCACTTTTCACAAATCAACTCTGACGGTTTCAGAACTTTAGAAGAAGGCCAAGCGGTTACTTTTGAAGTAGCTCAAGGTCCTAAAGGTCCTCAAGCTGAGAATATCTCAGTAGTAAGATAGTCTTACTTGGCGTCATGTGCTTCGGCACATGGCGCTTTTTAATTTTTTGAACTCAAACAAAAAGGGTTGTTCCTGAAGAATATAATTTCTTCTGGAACAACCCTTTCTTATTTTAAACAGCTAATTTACTTTTCTTGAGTAACCTTCGAACCCATTTGATGATTTCAGCGAGTATGAGTGGAATCAAGGATAAACCAATGACTGTTCCCCACGATGCTATTGTAAGGGGAGCCACTTTGAACGCTCTAGCAGTAAATGGAATGGTTATAAGCAATGCCTGTAATCCTATACCCATTGCGATTGCTCCGAGCAATAATTTGTTGGTAAATATACCGACTTCAAAAATGGACTTATCAAAATGACGCATCGAAAGTGAGTAGAACAGTTGTGATGCAGCTAGAACAACAAATGCCATAGTTCGTCCATGTGTCATGGCTTCTGCAGAAATATCCTTAGAATTCAGAGTATAACCAGTCTCGTGGATGCCAAGGTAGAAAGCGAGCAATGTCAGACCACCAATGAGTAAGCCACCAAGTGCCGCTTTTGCCCATGCTCCTCCTGCGAAGAAACTTTCTTTGGGATCACGAGGTGCACGTTTCATGATATCTTTGTCACCCGTGTCGACACCAAGTGCTATTGCTGGAAGGGTGTCGGTGACGAGATTGATCCAGAGGATCTGGGTCGGTAAAAGTGGAATTGGCCAGAAAAACAGGATAGATGCAACAATTGCAACGACCTCACCAAGGTTGCAGGATAACAGGAAAACAACAGCCTTTCGGATATTGGTGTAAATGTTTCTGCCTTCTTCTATGGCGTGGATAATGGTTGTAAAGTTGTCATCTGTGAGAATCATGTCCGCTGCGCCTTTGGACACGTCAGTTCCAGTGATGCCCATGGCGACACCAATGTCAGCCGTTTTAAGTGATGGGGCGTCGTTGACACCATCACCGGTCATCGAGACAACGTTGCCATTGGCTTTGAACGCTTTTACGATCTTCACTTTATGCTCAGGTGATACTCTAGCAAAAATTTTGTACTTATGAATATTCTTTACGAAATCATCGTCAGAGAAATCGTCAATTTCCGAACCTGTGAGACACTCATCATAACTTTCTGCCATTCCAAGGGCCCTAGCGATGGCAAACGCTGTGGTTTTATGGTCACCGGTGATCATAATCGGGGTGATTCCAGCCGAATAAGCTTCCTCGATTGCCGCTTTGACCTCATCTCTTGGAGGATCGATCATACCTACGAATCCCAGGAGGGTCATATCGCTTTCCATTTCCTCAGGTGCTATGACCGAATTCACATCTTTATAAGCTGCGCCAAGAACGCGCAGAGCATCCATGGACATGGACTCCGCCAGTTCGAGATATTCTTTCTTAACAGAGTCTGTTAATGGCTCCCTGTTACCATCACGCCATACATGAGTGGAAAATTTAAGCAGTTCATCCAGTGCGCCTTTTGTGTGAACACGGTAAGCATCACCTTCTTTATTTAACGTGGACATGACTTTTCGTTCTGAGTCGAATGGCTTTTCAGCAACACGATTGTACTCGTTGACTAAATCAGATTTCTCAAGTCCTAAATTTTTACCTGCAATAACAAGTGCGATTTCAGTAGGATCACCTGTTGCTTCATCATTTTCAAAAGTTGCATCTGTACAGAGCACCATTGTACGAATAAGTTCATTGTAGGAACTTTCGCTTTCAGGTGCTTCGGCATCAATAAGTTTGCCGTTGTACAGCTTAGTGACAGTCATTTTGTTTTGTGTGAGAGTGCCTGTCTTATCGGAGCATACAATATTTACAGATCCCAGTGTTTCTACTGCGGGAAGCTTCTTGACTATAGCATTGATCTTAGACATTCTTGTCACACCAAGAGCCAAAACGATGGCGACTATGGCGGCTAAGCCTTCTGGAATGGCCGCTACAGCCAAACTGATGGCGGTCAGGAACATTTCAAATAAATCACGTTTTTGAAAATAAGCGATGACAAAAATCAACGCACAGACACCTACAGCAATGATGCCAAGTGTTTTTCCGAGTTCTTCAAGCCTCTTTTGAAGTGGAGTCAGCTCATCGATATCTTCATCGAGTATTGTGGCTATTTTCCCCATTTCTGTTTTCATACCAGTACTGACGACAATTCCCACACCACGTCCATAGGTGACAAGTGTGGACATGAAAGCCATATTTTTAAGGTCGCCTAGTGGAGGCTTGTCCACATCGAAGGTGATTTTTTCATCTTTTTCAGTAGGCACAGACTCGCCTGTCAGTGCGGATTCCTCTATTTGGAGATTTGCTGATTCGATAAGACGAAGATCTGCCGGTATGTATCGACCTGCGTCCAGCAAAATCACATCGCCTGGAACCAAATTCTCAGAGTTTATTTCTTTGGCCTCACCATCTCTTCTCACCAATGCTTTGGGAGTACTCATTTTTTGAAGTGCCTCAATGGCTTTTTCCGCTTTATGTTCTTGGAAAACGCCAATGGATGCGTTGAGAACCACTACCGCTAAAATGATGAAGGCATCCACATATTCACCAATGAAAATGGTAATTGCAGCAGCTCCGAGCAACACATAAATAAGATAGTCCTTAAGTTGTGATAAAAAGGATGACAATAAGGTCTTTTTAGGTTTGCCTTTGAGTTTGTTCTCTCCATACTGTTCAAGTCGTTTTACGACGTCTTGTTCGCTCAGTCCTTGTTCGATGGAAACGTCCAGTTCTTTAATTACTTCTTCAATGGTCTTTTTATACCACATAATAACACCTCTCTATTTATAAAGTTTACTTTAATGAGGACTAAATGTCCACTCTACACCGCGTGATTTTTCTGTTATAATTGGTCTATCGAAATAACAAAAACGGGGGACGACATGGATCGGAAAAAATATATTCAAGGACTTGCCATGGGCTCTAGTGCTTTTGTCATGTGGGGACTTTTGCCCCTTTACTGGAAGTGGGTTAGTGCAATCACACCGTACCAGATCTTTGCTCAACGTGTTGTCTGGTCATTCGTTTTTGTGGCGGCAATATTGGTTTTCATGGGAAAATGGAAGACGTTCATCAGTGCGCTCAAATCAAAAAGAAACTGGAAGCTTATCATTGCCCCCGCATTCTTTATCTCAGTCAATTGGCTTCTTTATATATGGGCAGTCAATAATAATTATGTAATCGAGACCAGCCTTGGTTATTATATCAACCCCTTGGTGCTAACACTTTTCGGCAGGGTGTTCTTTAAAGAGCGTTTGAACTGGCTTCAAAAAATAGGAATCGGATTCGCAGGTGTCGGTGTGGCAATCAAAACGCTCACTTATGGTAGGATACCCATTATTGCCCTTGTTCTCGCAACTTCTTTTGCACTTTATGGACTTCTTAAGAAAAAATCCGATTTGGACTCGATTACTGGTATGGGATTTGAGACAATGGTCATAGGAATCCCCTCATTATTCTACCTCATAGGAATGGAAAGTTCAGGACTAGGGATTTCCGGTAATCTGCCGATTTCATTTTGGTTCATGATTGCAATCAGTGGGATTGTGACTGCTACACCTCTCATGCTTTATGCTGAGGGGACTAAAAGGTTACCGCTTACAGTTGTTGGATTTCTTCAGTACATTGCCCCGACCATCGCACTTTTTCTTGGAGTGTTTGTATTTGATGAACCGTTTGATGGCATTTCATTGTTCGCGTTTGTATTTATTTGGATCGGGATTGCATTTTTCAGTTATTCTCAATACAGAATACTAAAAAGAGCAAAGGTCAAAGTTTAGAATAAACATCATATATTCATCACATTTTATATATATAATAATGTTATGAACAAAATTGGATATGAAAGAAGAGTGATATCATGAATTATAAAGTACTAGTAGTGGATGATGAACCTGGAATAAGGGATGTCATAAAAGAGTATATGGGAGTATCGGGATTTGAAATCACTGAGTCGGAAGATGGCATCAGTGCACTCAACAAATTATACAAAACGGATTTTGATTTGATTATTTTGGATGTCATGATGCCCAAAATGGACGGTTGGAGCCTTTGTCGTGAAATAAGGAAGAGTTCCTCTGTGCCTGTGATCATGTTGACGGCGAGAGGTGAGGAGTACGACAAGTTGCTTGGTTTTGAACTCGGTGTGGATGATTACATAGTCAAACCGTTCAGTCCCAAGGAATTGGTTGCCAGGGCAAAAGCGGTACTAAACCGCACCCATCCTGAAAAAAAGCAGGAAGACACCAAGACGGTAATTACTTTTGGAAATTTGAGTGTGGATCTCGATGGGCGTAATGTGTCTTTAGCAGAGAAAAAACTCCAGTTGACTCCTAAAGAATATGATCTGATGAGCTTTTTGATGCAGAACCCCAATAAGGCGTTTTCAAGGGAACAACTATTGACTTCAGTATGGGGATTCGATTTTTACGGTGATGATCGTACAGTGGATACACACATCAAAATGCTACGTGAACATTTGGGGAACTACAGAAGCTGGATTGTGACGGTATGGGGTATTGGCTACAAATTCGAACCTGAAAAATAAATGGAGGGCAAGATGAAGGGGATCAGATCAAAACTTTGGACAGGCATGATGCTGCTCGTAGTACTTATGCTCTTGCTGCTTTGGCTTTTTCAAATTGTTTTTTTGGAGCAATTTTATAAAGGTATACAATTAAATCGTATCATAGATAAAAGTGAAGTTTTGATCGAAGCGCTCTCGAAGTCAGATGAACCCCATATTGATGCAGATTTACTAGAGAGCCTTGAATCTTTTGCCTATAAAAACAATCTCAATCTAGAAGTGACGGATAATAGAGGCAACAGCATCATTCAAGTCGCATCCGGTTCGGAACAACAATCTCCTGCGGGTTTCCGTAAAAGTATCAAAGAGATGGCGTCACAAGCCCTGAGTGGTGAAATTGTCAACACGGTAGTTGAACATCCAAGATTCAACAATCAGTTCTGGGTTTTGGCGCTTCCAATCGAAAATGGGGAAGTGATTGGTAGTCTGATTTTAAGTGCTCCACTTGAACCGGTGGAAGAGACGGCATCGATCCTTAAGCAGCAATTGATATACATCTCGGGCATATTACTCGTTGCGGCATTCGTACTCGCATATGTCATTTCAAGACATTTCAGCAAACCACTTTTTGAAATCAGCCAAGCCGCAAAAGCCATGTCGAAGGGGGATTTCTCGGTTCGCATCAGGACCAATCGAAATGATGAGATTGGACAATTGGCAAGTGATATCAATGAGATGGGCAAATCACTTGGGAAAGTTGATGAACTTAGAAAAGAACTGATTGCCAATATTTCTCATGAACTCAGGACTCCGCTCAGCTTGATTAAAGGATATGCCGAAACCATAAAAGATGTTACTGGTGAGAATCCTGAAAAAAGACAGAAACAGCTCGGTATCATAATCGATGAATCTGATCGTTTGGCGGTATTGATACGTGACGTCCTCGACTTATCACAGCTGGAATCGGGAGTTGTTCCAATGGAAGCGAGATGTTTTAATTTAACATCAAAAGTTCATGTCATCAGTCAAAAGTTCAAGGATGTCGCCGGAGACAAAGGCATTGTGATTCTCACAGACATAGAGGCTGAAACAATGGTCTACTCGGACGAAAGTAAAATCGAACAGATCCTCTATAACTTGATAGGAAACGCTTTGATTCATTCAAAGACATCGCCGGAAATAATGATCAAAGCGACTCAGGAAGATCATCACATCAAAGTTGAAATCATCGATTCAGGAATTGGAATTCCAGATGAGGAACTATCCTATATTTGGGACAGATTTTATAAAAGTGCGGATTCAAAATCAGGTCAGACACAGGGGACCGGACTGGGACTTGCTATTGTAAGGCGTATCTTCGAAGCGCAAGGCATTAGGTATGGCGTGGAAAGCAGACAGGGAAAAGGGACTACGTTTTGGTTTGAACTCAAAAAATGCACCTCATAAGGGGTGCATTTTCATATTAATAAGGGGTTCTTTCTTTGTCTTCCATGTATTTATTGAATGGTGCCAGGCATTCTTCCCTGTTTTCTTGAGTCAATTTCATGAATTCATTTGGATGTTCACCTGAGAGAACTTCGTAGAGATAATTGTCATCAAAACCGATATCGGCAGCATCCTGGCGTGTCGCTCCATAAACGATTTTTTTTATTTTTGCCCAGTGGGCTGCGCTGTAACACATCGGACATGGCTCACAAGTTGTATAAAGTTCACAATCGGAAAGGTCGAAGCGCCCCAATTTGTCAGCGGCTGAACGAATCGCTACAATCTCGGCATGAGCAGTGGGATCGTGTGACGAGATGACGCGATTGTGGCCGGTTGCAATGATTTCGCCATTTTGTATTATGACAGCTCCAAAAGGGCCACCATCTCTATGCTCTATGCCGCTTAAGGCCTCTTCTATAGCCTTTTGCATTTTATGGTCCATTTCAAACCTCCTTGTTTGGTATCTATATGTAATTATACCGAAAAACAAGGAGATTATTCATTGTTAAAAAGTACTAAAAACTAATAAAGCAAATATTGGTCTGTACTTAGAACTGCCAAATGGATTCTTCGATTGATGACAAGAGTCCGTTTTGACATCAGCTCATCAATATGCCAAACAAAATCTCTGATGAATTTCTCGGTTTTAATGAAGTCTTCCTGTTTGTCTGTAAGGACGACAATGATGTAGGGGTTTGTCGGATGTAAAACGATTCCTGCGTCCGATATCTTGCCTCCTTCCACATATGTTCCTGTTTTATGGGCGACTTCATATCTATAACTCACACCGCGCGGAATTCTGCTATGAAATTTGTTGTCGATCAAACTTTGCATTAGAAGCATTTGATAAGGATTGCCTTCGTTTGATTTATTATAAACGGCCTTTAAGATCAGTCCATAATCTTCTGGAGTGAATCTGGAGATGTTGGCGGTTCCATAGACTCTAAGATTGCGTTCAAGTGACCAATACGCATCGAGTCCCATCTCGGAATTTATTGTTGAGTTGATGATTCCGTCAGCTTCAAGTGTTGCGTTGGCAACCGGGATGGTCAACCATCTCACGAGTTTGTTATATGCGGCGACAGACGAAGTCACAATAGAATCTCTTATGGCCTCTGAAAGCACATAATGATCTTTGGAGAGTGGGTCAAATGCTGTCGCTCTAAGTGGAATGTCATTAAGCTCCATATAGCGTAATGAAGCGTATGCCATCGCCAATTTCACTGCTGAGGCTGATGAAAACAGCCCCTTGGTTTTGTCCGTGGATGGATCATACACCAATCCATTGTTGTAAACCCAATTGTTGCCCGTACGAAGCTCTTCGATATAGATGCCAACATTTGAATAATCGATTGATTCATGCCTGTCCTGTATATGCCCCAATATTGCTTCAACTTCCTGTCCAAAATAGGAAGGTTCCAATTGGACCAGTGATTCTTCCACATAAGAGAAATCCCGAGTCGTCATGGACGTCATCAAAATCAAGGCGAACAAGAGTGGAATTGTTTTTTTCATAAGATCACCTCATTACATATATACCCTAAATATGGAAAAATTATTGTAATATGAATGAATTAATCCAATTTTAACTTGATTGCAACGTTTTTGTAAGTTTGTTTTGTTACAATAGGATGAACGACAAAATTAGGAGGTTCAATATGAAAAAATTATTGATTAGATGGATCATAGCGGCAGTGGCCATATATATCGCAGGAAGTATCATCAGTGGTTTTAGTGTTCTCGGATGGCAATCCGCATTTATCGCAGCAATTATTCTAGGCGTTTTGAATTTCACAATTAAACCGATTGTGACCATACTCACGCTTCCGATCACCGTATTGACATTGGGATTGTTCTTATTTGTGGTCAATGGAATCACGTTATATGTATTAGGTATGTTGCTTAGCGGTATAGAGGTTACTAGTCTGATTTCAGCGATTTTTGCATCAGTCGTCATTTCCATAGTGACCATGATTCTCAGCAATGTACTTGGTATCAAAGATTAAAAAATAAGAGATGCAATATTTCCGTACCGGAAATATTGGGCGTAGGTATGGTTATCGCGAAGCGAAACTATACTAGCCCCATGTATATATGTTGTTCTAAGTACAAGGAAACTTATTAGCGTCTTAGTTTACATTTCGAGATATTGCTGAGAAAGACATTTAAATAACTATAGTAAAACATAAAAAAGAGCCCTCGGGCTCTTTTTTTATATTTCATATTTCAAAGTATGATTGATCAACAATAAGAAGTTGTTTGTTTTCAAGGATCTCTAGAATCCCCTCGCCGGAAAGGTGAGAAAGTTTTCGACTGATGGTTTCACGCGTGACACCGACGAAATTGGCCATATCTTCACGTGTCAGCTGAAGGCTGATCAAAATTCCTTTTGGAGTGTTCGATCCGGACTGCTTCATCAAACGATGAATCAGGAATCTGAGTCTGATGTCCGCATCATTTGAAGCTATAGCGCCGACCAATTTTTCAAGTGAAGAGATTTTTTCATGAGCTGATTCAAGAATAGCAAATACTATTTCAGGGTTTTCTTTGATGAATTCATCAAATCTGTACTTTGGAATCGTGCATAAAAAGCATTCCTTAAGCGCGATGAGATCATATGGGGATGCCACTTTTTTGAGGAGTGACAATTCTCCCAGACTATCGCCATCATTTAGGATGTATAGAATTTGCTCTTTGCCGTCTTCATTATAAGTAGAGGCTTTAAGGCTTCCGTGATTGACAATATAAAGTCTGTCAAAATCATCGCCTGTATGCATGACAACTTCACCTTTTTTATAATGTTTGCGCTCTATGAGTTCCAGAAGAGTCTGGATCTGTTCGTCGTTCAAATTGGAGAATAGAGATACTTTTTTGGTGCAAAGTTTATCGCCGCAAGTCACGCAGCCGTCTGTAGGGAAATGAAATGTATGTTTCAATGAGGGTTACCTCCCATAATTGGTTTTAAATAATTATATCATATTTTCAGAAAAAATAGATTGTGTGAGTCAAATCACATTTTGGTCCATAAAAGGATGGTAATATATGTTCAAGAGATCACAAATATTAAACAACCATTTAGGAGGACTATATGAAAAAACTTGACCTTAACCAGACTATTGGAGAAAGTGTTACGATTAACCCCGAACTTGTAAGGGTATACATGGATTACGGTGTGGATTTTTGCTGTGGCGGAGACAGAACAGTAAAAGAAGCCATTGAAAGAGACACCGATGAAGTTGAAAAATTGATTGCTGAAGCTGAGAAAGCTATGGAACAAGCATCACAATTCGCGGTGGGATCCAGTAGCATGAAATTGTCCGATTTCTCGACCGACCAACTGATTGATAGAATCGTATCACAGCATCATAGTTACCTTAAAAAGGAGCTTCCTGTTATTTCGGAATTGATGTTCACTATTTTAATGGTACATGGAGATAACCATCCTGAGCTTTTCGAAATACACAAAGTATTTGGTGGTTTGAAGACAGAACTCGAAGGACATCTCGTCAAAGAGGAAAGAATGCTTTTCCCAAAACTCAGGGCAAATGATGTGGATTGCAAAGCTCTCATCGAAGAACTTGAAGCAGAACATGACGGAGCGGGAGATGCACTTCATCAACTCACAGATTTGACAGATCATTTCAAATTACCTGAAGATGCTTGCACGACCTATCAAGTGGTCTACGAGAAATTAAAGGTGTTAGTGGCGGACATGTACATGCACGTACATACCGAAAACAATGTATTATTTAAAAGATTTGCGTAGAAAGGGGTATTAGGATGTTTAAAATCAATGAGAGAATTAAATGGGTAGGAAAAATTGACTGGGATCTCAAAAAGTTTCATGGTGAAGAATATTCCACACATAGAGGCTCTTCTTACAATTCATATCTGATTGAAGATGAGAAGACAGTCTTGATCGATACCGTATGGCAACCATTCGATGAGGAATTTGTAAGTAATCTCAAAAAAGTCATCGATCTCAAGAAAATCGATTACATTATAGCCAATCATGCCGAAGTGGACCATAGTGGCGGATTGCCTGAACTTATGAAAGAAATTCCTGGAACACCAATATATTGTACTGCAAATGGCATCAAATCCCTCAAAGGTCACTATCATGAAGATTGGAACTTTATACCGGTAAAAACTGGTGATACCCTTGATTTGGGAGAAGGTAAGCTGATTTTCATCGAAGCTCCAATGCTTCACTGGCCTGACAGTATGTTCGAATATTACACAAAAGATGAGATTCTTTTCAGTAATGACGCTTTTGGCCAACATTACGCATCTGAATTCATGTACAATGATTTGGTGGACCAAGCGGAACTCTATCAGGAAGCTATCAAGTATTATGCCAATATTTTGACACCGTTCAGCCCTCTTGTTGTCAAGAAAATCCATGAAGTTTTGGGCTTCAACGTCCCAGTGAAAATGGTATGTCCATCACACGGCATCATGTGGAGAGACAACCCGACCCAAATCGTTGAGCAATATTTGAAATGGGCAGACAACTATCAGGAGCATCAAGTCACTCTGATTTATGACACTATGTGGGATGCGACCAAGAAAATGGCTGAAGCAATTGCAGAGGGCATCAAATCTGTGGATCCAACGCTGAACATCAAGCTTTTCAACGTCGGTAAAGCGGATAAGAATGACGTGATTTCAGAAGTCTTTAAAGCCAAACTCGTCGTTGCAGGTTCTTCAACCATCAACAAAGGAATTTTGTCGGGAATGGCAGCCACAATCGAAATGATGAAAGGTCTCAAGTTTAAAAATAAAAAAGCCGCCGGATTCGGCAGCTATGGATGGAGTGGTGAATCTCCAAAAATGATGACCAAAGAACTCGAAGCTTGTGGCTTTGAAATTCTTGAAGAAGGGCTCGGTGTCCTTTGGAAGCCAGATGAGGAAGCACTTGATTTATGCAGAGCATACGGTGTGAAACTCGCTGAAAAATTATAAATCAATAAAATAAATAAGCGCTCATTCTTGAATCAATCAGGGATGAGCGCTTTTGTGTCTCTAGATTATTAATTTAAAACCTTGCGAAATCTGTATAGATTTTTCCATCTTTGATTTCAATGATGCGATCTGTTTTTTCTGCAATCCGTCTGTCATGTGTGATGACGACAAAGGTTGTGCCAAAATCTTTGTTGATGTCCCTGAGGAGCTCATAAATGATTTCAGTGGTTTCAGAATCCAGATTACCGGTGGGTTCATCTGCCAAGATGATCTTAGGATTATTGATGAGCGATCTGGCTATGGCTGTCCTTTGTTGCTGTCCACCGGACATGTTTCCTGCAAGATTATTTTTGACTTTGCTGAGCCCAACGAGATCCATGAGTTCATGGGCGCGGGCTTCGAGTTTTCGATCAATTTTCTTGTTCTTGATGTAATAGGGCATCAAAACATTCTCAAATGCAGTGAATTCAGGAAGAAGATAATGGAACTGAAATATGAATCCGATGGTTTCGTTACGGAGTCTCGCCAGTTCGTTTTTATTCATTTGATCTGTGCGCTGACCTCCAATGAAGACCTCTCCGGATGTTGGTTTATCCAGCGTTCCTACAATGTTGAGCAGAGTACTTTTACCGCTTCCTGATGCACCGATGATGCCGTTGAATGAGCCTTGCTGAACAGCGAGGTCCACGTCAAAAAGGACTTGGGTTTTGATGGTGGTGCCATATATTTTATTGACATTACTGAGTTTGATGACATTATCCATTTTTGATCACCTCGATTGGAGAAAGTTTTTTTGATTTTAGAGCTGGTATTATGGAAGCCAGTGTTGAAGCGGTTACTGCTATGAGTCCTGACAATCCTATGAAACTATAGTTGATGAATATTGGAACAACCGGTGTGCCATCGGCATTGAGTGCGAATTTGCTGAATGAGAGCAGTAACCCGAGTCCGAAAATAATTCCAAGTATACCACCGAGAATACCGAGTATAAAGCCTTGGAACAAAAATACCAAACTGGATGTCCTATCATTAATTCCCATGGCTTTGAGTATACCAAGCTGTCTCGATTTCTGCAGAACTGTGATGGCGAGTACGCTTGCGATTCCAAGAACGACCGATATGACTACGAACACTTGAATCATAAGGCTGGAAGTGCTCTGTCCGTTAAGGCCACTTAAGAGTTGTTCGTTTTGGGCCTTCCAGTTATCAAAACTAATGTCATTTCTTACTGAATCTGAAATCATGAGTTCACTGAGCAAGTCCGCATCGAATGGTGTTTCGATTTGCATCTCAAGAGCAGTGATTTGATGATCCTCGTAGCCGAAAATAGTGCGTGCTTCGTCAATGGTACCTATCATCCATGATTTGTTGATGGCAGCTACTTTGAGATCGAAGTAACCAACAATCTTCACTGTGGAAACGCTTCCCTCAGGAGTGATGATGTCATAGTCATCACCAACTTTGAGGTCGTTCTCCAGTGCCAAATCTTTTCCAACAACGACTTCATTGCCGGTCAAATTGAATGAGCCTTCAATCATCGCTTCGTCAAATTTATAAATGGTATTGGCCTTATCAGGATCGAATCCCCTGAAAACGATCTGTTCAGTGACATCATCAATCTTCAGAAATGCCCCTTTTGAAAGGGTGGGTGAAATAGCAGTGATTTCCGAATAATTCGTGGATAGCCAGGTTTCGATATCACCCGAATCATCTATAGGTGTATTTTTTTCACTTGGATTCACTGTTATATGCGATGCACTGCCTATGGTTGCATCCAGTAAGCTGATTTGCAAGCCTTCTATCAGTGAGCCTATAAATATTTGAACTGAAATGCCGACAGCGATCCCTACGGCAATCAGTGCAGTTTGTCCTTTGCTTGAGGTCAGAAAGCGAAGTGCGATTCTAAATGCCAGTCTCATAACAGCGCCTCCTTGATATTTTTAAGATCCTCAAAGCTATGCGCAAAGAAGTCAGTATCGATCTCATCTTTTGCATGAGGTGTATTGTCGATTGCGTAGCCACCAACCACAATCTTGGTTTGGTCGTTTTTGAAATTCGATCTAATAAGAGCAATCAGGTCCTTGAGTCTGGTCAAATGGAAATAGTTGGTCACACTGATGCAAACCAAACTCGGATTAAGCTTCTCTATGGCATCCAGTGCTTCTTTTTTAGGGGTGTTTGCTCCAATGAAATGAGTCTCATATCCAAGTAATGTCAAAAAATCACTGGTCATTCGCGCACCGAGTTCATGGTATTCCTCTTCAAGACAAAATACTATCGCTGTAGAGGCAATTCCTGTGGATTGAGTCTTTTGGGAAATCACATAAGGATAACTGATTTCAAGTGCGGTACGTACAATGCCACTTTGTATGTGTTCCTCCCAAATACTGATTTCCTGATTGAATTCATTGCTTGAGATTGCCCCAAGGCTTGGTCCCAAAATTTCAGTGTAAAGATCAATGATTGTGATGGCTCCATTTTCAAGCGACTCTTTAATGATACTGATCGCCAGCGGTTTGTTGAGGTCCCTCAGTGCCTCGTGAAATTTTCGTTTTAACTGTTCGTTCGAATTGTCCATAATGTGCCCCTTTAGCTTTATTTAATATGATAAAATGATAGCATAGTGAATATACCCAAGAAAGATTGTACAAAACCTATTTAGTCAAATTTTGGAGGCTTTTATGGAAATGAGTCAATTTTTTTCCGATGTGTTTAAAGTGAAACGACAAGTCAAAGTGGATTACTTGTATTTGGATCTCAGTGTATGTGAGCGATGTCAGGGGACTGAACAGGTTTTAATTAAAGCTATAGAAATGCTGAAGCCTGTTTTGTCAGTTATGGATATAGAGTTGACGCTGAGTAAGATCAATGTCATCAATGAGGATTTGGCCATCAAGCACGAATTCATAAGTTCTCCGACCATCAGAGTGGATGGAAGGGATCTTGCGATGGAAGTCAAAGAAAACTCGTGCAGTTCATGCAGTGATTTGAGCGGTGAAGCAGTGGATTGTAGAGTTTGGATTTATAAGGATAATGAATACAGCGAACCACCACTTGCGCTCATTGTTAAGCGAATGATTGAGATGATCTTTTGTAAAAGTGAGGATTTAGAAAAACCGCTGTATGTTCTTCCTGAAAATTTGGCGGTCTATTACGAGGGGTTTAAAAAAGTGAACAAATAAGGAGATGCCGTATGTGTGGACGTTTTTTGCTTGAGACGGAAATTGATGATTTGATGCGTTACTATAACATTGCTAATGCTGCTGATTTTTCGATTGAACACAAGACTGTATTCCCATCACAGTCCACACCTGTGGTCATTCGTCACGATGATGAGAACCGGATTGGCACAATGAACTGGGGATTTGTCATACCAGGAGTGAAAAAGCTGATTATCAACAGCCGCGCGGAAACCATTTTTGAGAAAAAAAGTTTCAAACCATCTGTTGAAAACAGGCGATGTATTGTCCCCGCTACAGCTTTTTTGGAGTGGAAGGATAAGTTGCCTTATACTGTGAAACTTGAAAATATGATGCCAATGTCCTTTGCAGGTATTTACAAAAAGCACACTGATGAGAATAGTATATCTGCTTGGCAATTTTCAATCCTGACCCGTGAGTCAAATGAAAGCATGAAACCGCTGCATGAAAGAATGCCGCTCATGTTGCCCGATCAGGCTTTTGAAACTTGGATGGACCCAAGAACCAGTTTGGATGAGATTCACCACATGCTTCATTTTGATATTGGGACTGTGCTTTGGACCAGGTGCTGATTGGGGACAGGTGCAAATTGGTACTTGGGGGCGCAAAAAGCGCACCCGGTGGTTTTGCACTGGGGAATGTGCAGTAGTGTTTGGCTAGCGCCAAGCAGTTAGGAAAATCAAAATCATAAGACGATATTTTTTGAACTTCAAAGGATTGAAGTGCATTTTGCATCAACCCTTTAATCTCTTCCCAACCACTAACTGCTGCGCTCGAATGAGCGCAAAACCACTGTGCTCGTCAGAGCACAAAACTACCGCGCTCGCACGAGCGCACTGTCAATCACTTTTGAAAATGTCCCGAAAAAATCAAATCATTAGCACCCGCATAAAGCAGGTGCTTTTTTAGATGAA
>JAWSUW010000084.1:0-15552 GCA_033549245.1 Bacillota bacterium
GGACGCCAAGTTTCACGGCAGCACCCTGAGCGCCTGGGATGACGCCATCGGTAACTCCCGGCTTCGGGGCGTGGTGAGTACGTATGTCAGTAACTGGCCGGACATGAAAACCGAAAACATTGGGTTGCTCATCCATGGCTGCCCCGGGGTGGGAAAAACCTATGCCGCCTTTGCTCTGGCCAACGAAATCATGGACCGCCACCAGGCCGTGGTCATCGCTGTCAGCAGCATCGGCCTCCTGGCCCGCATCAGGGAAACCTTCAACCGCCAGGATAAGGAAGCGGAAATTGACATCATCCGCTCCCTGGAAAACGCCAGTCTGCTGGTGCTGGATGACCTGGGAGCGGAACAGAAAACCGACTGGGCCACCGCCATGCTCTACCAGATTATTGACAGCCGCTATCGTGGCGGAAAGCCCATGATTGTGACCACCAACCTGCCCCTGGAGCAGCTGCAGAACAAGCTCACCGGCAGCGATGACGTGAGCCGCACCTACGACCGGCTCATTGAAATGTGCCAGCCGGTGAAAGTCAGCGGCCAGTCCCACCGGGCCACAGTGGCAAAAGAGAAACGGGAGCAGCTGGTAGAGCTGCTGAAAGGAGAGCTCACATGAAGCTGCAGGAAAGGGAAATGGAGGTAGTACGTCGCCGCCGCGCCGCCTATGCGGAAAGAGAAAGGGAGACGCGACAGGTTCAGCGACTGGAGCAGATGAGGCGGCGAAAACGTCGGGAGATGGTCATCACCCTGATGTTGATCTTCATCGCACTGCTTCTCATGGCCGCAGCGGCCTCATCCAGGCGGCAGCTAATCGTCAACCGGGAGCGGCACGAAGCCGCCGTGGTCCGGCTGGCAGTCGCCCAACAAGAGAAAGAATCCCTGGAGCGGCAGCTGCTGGAAGCCCAGGCGGAAATCACCAGCGTCTGGGAGGAACGGGAGGCCCTGGCCAGGGAAGCCGCTGCCATGGCTGAGGTACTGGCCTGGGACAGGAACGTCATGGAGCTCACACACTATGCTCCCCTGGACCCGGAAGCGGTCGAGGGCATGTGCTACGCCGGGAATCCCAGGGTGACAGCCTCCGGAGAGGCCACTGAAATCGGGTTAACTGTGGCAGCCAGCAGGGGCATCCCCTTCGGCACCCGGGTGTACATACCAGGCTACGGGTTTCGGACCGTCCAGGACCGGGGCGGCGCCATTATCGAGGGCAGGCTGGACATTGCTGTGGCCAGCCGACTGGAGGCTCTGCAGCTGGGGCGGTTGGTCCGTGAAGTCTATATTGAAGGTGATCTGCCATTTTAAGCCCTCACATCGATTGGAGGGTTTGACCCACCAGGCGTAACCCCGGCGGGCAGGGAAGAAGATCAGCGAGCTGCCGCCTGGGGTCAAGGCCGAGCACAGCGAGCCAGCTTGCTGGTGGCCGCATATTTCCGGCCAGCCTTGAGGCCGGGCAAAGTGAGCGTATCATGACCGCTACGCCGGGGACGCAGGCAGGCTGACGAAGGAAGCCTGGCAACCTTGACCCCAAAGAATGACCCGAGAAACCCCAAAGATCGACCAAGAGCGATTAAAAGCCTTGGCAGTGTGCGGTGTTTGCACTCTGCCAGGGCTTATCTTTTGACTTGAGCGATAAGGTGGTCTGAGCATCGCAGGCGCAGCAATGCAGCGCCGAGAAGCGCAATGGCCACGTTTGAGATGCTTTAGGTTTAAGTGCTGGCCGAAGACGCGGGAAGCTGAATGGAGTTCTCAGCTGAAGCGGTGCGGAGGCCAGACATGGTTTTACTACTGTAATATCAGTATGTATCTGTTTGCGTAAGATAGAAGAGTACTCACTAATGATAGCTGTACTTATTCTTTGAAAATAGTAAATTTGAGAGCAGCAAAGATGATGTTATTGCCAGGTCAAATCAAAAATAAATGGCTCGAAATCAAGATCCCAATTATCTGAGGAGCCTTCAAGGATGATTTTTGCAGTTTTTAAGTCGGGGTCGACCGGTTGAAAAGTAATAATTCCCTCTGTGGTTATACCAGGAAGTAATTCACTCTGAGGTTCTGGATAATCTGCATCATAGTTATATTCCCTGTCAAATTGTCTATTCCCTTGGACAAGGTTTGCGTTAAATGTGTAAAAGCTTATGGTATCGCTATAAAGAAATGATTATTTCATCTTTAAACAACTTCTTTAACGCTTGATTCAGTAAGTAATCTAAATAGTTCGTGCAAAATTAGTCTATGTAGAGTAGTATTGATAAGAGACATAGTTATTTTCTCGGTTTAGTACTTGTTCTCCGCATGTATTTACCGATTAATATTTATTCGTCTCATTTTCTTTTTCCACCATTATTATTGACTTAATAATGAGGTCTAAGCAAAATGCCTCAGAATTGCTCCATATATTTCCTAGAAACGGAGGTACCCATGTCTATTGACAACCTTTATATTTAATCAATCAGTATTTGTATTATCCCTTCAAATTGAGACAATAAGGAGACGGATATCTTGACCTTTTATAGTATAAAAGGAACGATTATGTTTTGGGTTATTGTCGGGTCAATTATTATTGCGATAATTTCTGGGAACTTGATTGAAGCTGGGTCTCTGATTATTTATCTAATAATCGGGATGGTACTGTACCAAATTGGTCGTTTTTCAGTAAGACTAATAACTGGATTTGATCCATCTAACGGAACAACTAGACAACTAAGAAGAGAACTAAAAGAGACATCAGAGCAGAAAGAAGCATTAGAAACATATGTCACTCAACTGAATCGTATTAAAGAATTAGATATGGAAGATGACGCACAATCTATACAAAAAACTACAGAACTGAGGGATGAGATGGGCTTTCTATCTGGAATATTCAACCCCAACCATGAGGTTGAAAATAGACTCATATCTGTTTACACGGAAATGTCAGTAGCTGAAGGTATGTCGAGATATGACGCTGAAAAAATGTGGAAAGAAAATATGGAAAAACTTAAACAAGAGGCAAAGAATGAGAAAACAGATACTTTGCCTGCAAATTATGGTGATAAATTACTCGAATTAGAGAAGACAGCCTCGCAATATAGAGAATTCTTTGCCTGGAAAAGAGACATAGGAGTAACCGATGATGATATTCGATCATGGTGGAACTTGCATGATCTTGAAAGAAGGCTAATTGTTTTTTCAAATGATACAGAAAGATTCAAACATTTTGTGGCTGTTGTTAAAAATGGAAACTCACCGGATCAGGCTGGCCAAGAAGTAATGAAAAAACACCCAATGTATACCTCAGAAAAACCGGGTGAAGACGTACCAGATCAAGATAAAAAACTACCCTATGAGCTTACAGATCGAATTAATTCATACTATGAAACACTCTTGGAAAGTGGAGACATTCAGAAATACAAGACGGAACTATCTATGTTCTCATCTTGTAATGCTTATCTGAGAAATAAATTGAATCTTAGTAAATAGTATTAGTCACCAAGAAATCAATAGAAAAGAAGAACTATTCCATAAAGCTGTTCTGCGGTAAAATAGGGCCTGCAGTGTGCGTTATTTTGCACTCTGCAGGCCTTATTCTGTTGACCTAAGCTGAAGGGGCATGAACGGCAAGGGAATGCGCCGAAAGTGCTTTTAAGTGGCTGGCCGGAGCCGTGGGAAGCTGGGTGAGGTTCCCAGCTGAAGCGTGCGAGGCCAGACATGCTCTTGATTTATTTATTCTCAAGCGCTTCATGCTCAAGCACTTCATAATACCTGGAAATAACAGCTTCCTCAAACCTTTTTCTGACGTCAGAAGAAACAGGATGAATAATATCCTTAAAGCCTCCCGCGCCTAATTTTCGAGAGGGCATGGCAATAAATAAACCTGAAACTCCCTCAACAAGCCTAATGTCATGTATGACAACTTCATCATCAAGGGTGACTGATACAATGGCTTTCAATTTTCCGACTAGATCTGTTTTGTGAATACGTACCTGGGTAATCTGCATGTGTGATCACTGCCTTCCGCATTGTAGTGGTTATAATGTAACAGACGATTTATTCTATCAGCTAATTTTTTCCAAATCAAGTTCAAAGCATTACGATCCATCCAATATGTACTCATTGAACAGCATATGAATTATTGAAAAGCCATGAAGAACGCCAATAATATGACTCGATAAAATAATGTTATGAAAATTAAAGAAGCAAGTCTTGGACAATGGGTGCAAATTGTGTTGAGTGTATGTTAAAATGATACGTGAGCCAACACATTTTTTACGACTTAGCGACAACAAGGGGGGCATCATTGTGAAAGGCCTGGGTCATCGCATCAGAGCACTGCGAAACGAAAAAGGCATTTCCCGTATCGAATTTGCCGAAGCCATAGGGATTACCTACTCCGCAGCATCAAAATATGAGTCCAACGCCAGAATGCCAGGCATCAAAACCCTGATAAAAATGGCGGACTATTTTGATGTCAGTGCGGATTTTTTGTTGGGAAGAGAAAAATAATCAAACCAGATTTATATTGAAATTAAGCGATTATAAGCAAATGGGAAAAAATACGAAAGAATATATTCTAAATGACAGAGGATGACCACTGCCTATGGTATTAATTAATTATGGTGCTACTTTTAGATTGCAAGTGCACTGCACAGTTTGAGAAATACCAGGGAGAGATCTTATGAGAACGTCTGAAGAAATGCATCAAACGCACTGATCTTCCAAGAAAAATTGGCATCACATACCCAGCGGCCTGCAAGTACGAAAGTGGTCTCAAACAGCCCAGTGTTGATATGTTGGTGAAGATTACCTATTGCCTGAGAGTTAGTACGTGGGACTGTTGGGGAAGAAAATGGATCAGCAACCAGATAGTAGTTCGATAGGGTCGATGTAAACATTGAACAGTGCTACCCAGCACGGATATTAACGATAGCGTATCAGTGTGACTGTAAATTTTTGAGATTTAATTGAGTCTAAAAAATATCAAATATTGGAGGCATACAAATGACAAGTGCATCACAACGTGCAGCATTACAATCTCAAATCTGGAAAATAGCAAATGATGTCCGTGGCTCTGTGGACGGCTGGGACTTTAAGCAATATGTTTTAGGAACCCTTTTTTACCGGTATATTAGTGAAAACTTCTCCAGCTATATCGAAGGTGGTGACGAAAGCATCAAGTATGCAGAGCTTCCTGATGATGTCATAACGAATGAAATCAAAGATGATGCCATAAAAACAAAAGGCTACTTCATATATCCAAGTCAGTTATTCACTAACATCGCAAAAACCGCCAATACAAACGAAAGTCTAAATACCGATTTAGCAGCTATCTTTTCTGCTATTGAAAGTTCAGCCAACGGTTATTCATCTGAAAAGGATATTAAAGGCTTGTTTGCTGACTTTGACACGACAAGCAACAGATTAGGGAATACGGTAAAAGATAAAAACACTCGTTTAGCTGCTGTTATTAAAGGCGTTGCAGGGATTAATTTTGGCGATTTTGAAAATAATCATATCGACCTTTTTGGCGATGCCTATGAGTTTTTAATCTCTAATTATGCTGCCAATGCAGGTAAATCTGGCGGAGAATTTTTTACCCCTCAGTGCGTATCGAAACTGATTGCTCAATTGGCAATACACAAACAAACATCAATCAATAAAATATACGACCCTGCAGCCGGCTCGGGTTCGCTTTTGTTACAAGCAAAAAAACAGTTTGATGCCAATATCATTGAAGATGGTTTTTATGGACAAGAAATTAACCATACGACGTATAACCTGGCTCGCATGAATATGTTTTTGCACAACATTAACTATGACAAGTTTAATATTGCTTTAGGAAATACGCTTATGAACCCACACTTTGGTGATGAAAAACCGTTCGATGCCATCGTGTCCAATCCACCTTATTCCGTAAAATGGATCGGCAGCGATGACCCAACCCTTATCAACGATGAGCGATTTGCCCCTGCAGGCGTATTAGCACCTAAATCCAAAGCCGACTTTGCCTTTGTCCTTCATTCTCTTAGTTATCTATCAAGCAAAGGTCGTGCTGCTATCGTTTGTTTCCCAGGTATTTTTTACCGTGGTGGTGCAGAACAGAAAATTAGAAAGTATCTGATAGATAATAACTTTGTAGAAACTGTTATATCACTGGCGCCAAATCTTTTTTATGGGACTACCATTGCCGTGAACATCCTGGTGCTATCGAAACATAAAAACGACAATAAAACCCAGTTCATTGATGCCAGTGGAGAAGACTTTTATAAAAAGGGAACGAACAACAACGTGCTGACTGATAAACATTTAGAACAAATCATGCAAATCTTTGACAGTAAAGAGGATATTCCTCACGTTGCAAAATTAGTTGATTACGATGCAATCGTTCAAAATAATTATAATCTTTCTGTGAGTGGCCATGTAGTAGCAAAAGATAAAAGAGAAATCATTGATATAACTGAGCTGAATGGTGAAATAAAAACCACTGTTGCAAAGATCGATAAGCTTCGTGGAGAGATTGATGAGATTATAGAGGTGATTGAATCATGATGAAGTCGAATTTTATGGAGAAGCTGCTTGATGGGGTTGAGGTTGAGTGGGAGGCTTTGGGGAAAGTTGTTGATACAATTACAGCCCCAGCAAAAGTTAAAAAAGAGTCTTATCGTGAAAAAGGTAAAATTCCAATTATAGATCAAGGCATACAATTCATTGCTGGTTATACAGATGAAAACATAAAAACTGTTAAGGACGATGAGTATGTAGTATTTGGTGATCATTCCGAACACATAAAGTATGTTGATTTTGAGTTTGTTCAAGGTGCTGATGGATTGAAAATTCTAAAGCCAGAATCCGATAACGTTAAATACATCTACTATGCGTTTGTAAATTATTATCAAAAAGAACTTAAGTATAAACGACATTGGTCTTCTGCTAAAGAGACCTTAATTCCCATCCCACCTTTAGAAGTACAAGAAGAAATTGTCCGCATTTTAGACACCTTCACAGAGCTTACAGCAGAGCTTACAGCAGAGCTTACAGCTCGTAAAAAGCAATATGCTTATTACCGTGATAAGTTGCTGACTTTTGAAGAGGGTGAAGTTGAGTGGAAGCGATTGGGGGAAGTTGCAAATATAAAAAACGGCAAAGATTGGAAAAAGTTAGGCACTGGTGATATACCCGTTTATGGTTCGGGTGGAATTATGGCTCATGTAGACAAATTTGCTTACGATAAACCTACTGTACTAATTCCAAGAAAAGGGTCAATTACAAATATTTTTTATGTTGAAGTACCCATTTGGAATGTTGATACGATTTATTACACAGAAATTGATATCAATCAGCTTATACCTAAATTTTTCTACTATCACATGAAAACAATTGATTTAATGAAGCTAGATACAGGTTCTGGCAGACCTAGCCTAACTCAAGCTATTTTGAATGAAATCTATATTCCAATTCCATCTATGGAAGAACAAAACCGCATCGTCTCTATCCTTGACAAATTCGAAACCTTAACTACTTCAATCACAGAAGGGTTACCCCGCGAAATAAAGCTTCGGAAGAAGCAATACGAGTATTATCGCAATATGCTGCTTACCTTTCCGGAAAAGGAGGTAGATGGATGATATGGGCTCCTCATTAACTGAAATCGCACAACAATTAAAAAACAATAGTAAAAAAGCACAACTGATTTATGCTTTTAATGGAACTGGTAAAACCAGGCTTTCCCGTGAATTCAAACTGTTAATAGATTCCAAAATAGATGAAGATGCAGAACTAGAGGAATCGGAGGTAGTTAATAGAAAAATCCTTTATTATAACGCTTTTACCGAAGATTTATTTTATTGGGACAATGATTTGGAGTTTGATGCTGAACCAAAACTTAAAATCCATCCCAACTCATTTACAAGCTGGATTTTTGAAGAGCAAGGGCAAGACAGAAATATTATTTCTAATTTTCAACATTATACTGATGAAAAACTAACGCCACATTTTAATGGAGAATACTCTATTCAAAAGAAGGATGGAGAAAAAATTACGGTCCCAGCCTTTACAGAAGTAAACTTCTCCTATGAGCGAGGCAATGATGAACACTCACATAATATAAAAATCTCAAAGGGAGAGGAAAGCAACTTTGTTTGGTGTATTTTCTATTCTCTGCTTGAACAAGTCATTGATGTATTGAAAACACCTGAACCAACTGATAGAGAAACAAATCAGTTTGACCAGCTGGAATATGTTTTTATAGATGACCCTGTTAGTTCATTAGATGATAACCACTTGATTGAGGTAGCAGTGAATTTAGCACAATTAATAAAAACCAGCGAATCTGATCTTAAATTTATCATAGCCACACATAATCCTCTTTTTTATAATGTGCTGCATAATGAGTTTAAGAAGAGTATTTTTAAAAAATACTTTCTCAAGAAATATGAAAGCAATGAATATGAATTAATTCCTCAAAACAATGACTCTCCATTTTCTTATCATCTTTTTGTAAAAACTGAAATTGAAAAAGCGATTGAAACAGGCCAGCTTAAAAAGTATCATTTTAATTTTTTTAGAAATATTTTGGAAAAGACATCAACGTTTTTAGGTTATGACAGCTGGGGAGAACTTTTGCCTAAAAGTGGAAACGGGAGTATTAACCCGTATGAGACCAGAATTATTAATATATCAAGCCATTCAAAGCATTCAGGAGACGAGACGGTAGAACTGACAGATGATGATAAACGTGTGTTAAAGTATTTAATGAATAACATTCAAGAAATGTACCGGTTCAAGTAAGCTGAAAAATACATTTAAGGGGGGAAAGAATGAGCAATTTCAAACCCATCGCAGAATCTAACAACTTTATCGTGTTAGATAGATACACCAAGATCGACCAAAAGGGAGCCGGCTACCAAACAGAGGCGGACTTGGAAAGGGAGCTTATACAGGATCTAACCAATCAAGGTTATGATTACCTGCCCAGTCTAAACACTTTTGAAAAGATGCTTGCTAATGTACGAGAGCAACTGCAAAACCTTAACAAAGTTCAATTTTTAGATGCTGAATGGGCCAGGTTTTGTGAGCAGTTTTTAGACAAGCCCAGTGATAATCATGTTGATAAGACCCGCAAAATCCACAATGATTATATTTTTGATTTTGTCTTTGATGATGGACGCATTCAAAACATTTATCTGGTAGATAAAAAGAACATCATCAGGAATAAAGTGCAGGTGATTTCCCAGTTTGAGCAAACGGGAAATCACGCGAATCGATATGATGTGACGATTTTAGTCAATGGCTTGCCCTTGGTGCAAGTAGAGCTTAAAAAGCGTGGCATTGCCATTCGTGAAGCTTTTAATCAGGTTCATCGATACAGCAAAGAGAGTTTTAATTCGGATAACTCTCTGTTCAAATACGTGCAGATTTTCGTGATTTCCAACGGCACGGACAGCCGTTATTTTGCCAATACGACTACGCGCGATAAGAATAGCTTTGATTTTACAATGAACTGGGCCAAATCCGATAATAGCCTGATTGGAGACTTAAAAGACTTCACAGCGACTTTTTTCCAGAAAAACACTTTGCTGAATGTACTATTAAAATACTCTGTTTTTGATGTGGGTGATAGCCTGCTGGTTATGAGACCTTATCAAATCGCTGCTACCGAAAGAATTTTATGGAAAATAGCCAGTGCCTGCCAGGCCAAGAAGTGGAAGAGCGCTGAAAGTGGCGGTTACATCTGGCATACAACAGGTTCAGGGAAAACCCTTACGAGTTTTAAAGCCGCTCGATTAGCCACTGAACTAGATTTTATCGATAAGGTATTTTTTGTTGTAGACAGGAAAGACCTGGATTACCAGACGATGAAAGAATACCAGCGTTTTTCTCCGGATAGTGTTAACGGTTCAGAAAATACCGCAGGGTTAAAGCGCAACATTCAAAAAGATGATAATAAAATCATTGTAACGACAATCCAAAAGCTTAATAACCTGATTAAAGGCGAAGCGGAATTAGATATATATAATAAACAGGTAGTATTTATTTTTGATGAAGCGCACCGATCACAATTTGGTGAAGCCCAGAAGAACATCAAGAAAAAGTTCAAGAAGATTTATCAGTTTGGGTTTACCGGCACTCCGATTTTTCCGGAAAATGCCTTAGGTTCTGAAACAACGGCTTCTGTCTTTGGCCGGGAGCTGCACTCCTACGTCATTACAGATGCCATTCGAGATGAAAAAGTCTTGAAGTTCAAAGTGGATTATAATGATGTGCGTCCTAAGTTCAAAAAGCTTGAAACAGAACAGGACGAGAAAAAACTAACAGCCGCCGAGAATAAAGAAGCCTTATTGCACCCTGAACGGATCAAAGAAATTTCTCAATATATTCTTGATAATTTTAGAGTAAAGACCCATCGTCTAAATGCAGGCGGCAAAGGATTTAATGCCATGTTTGCCGTGAGTAGTGTTGATGCAGCTAAACTCTACTACGAATCATTAATGAGCTTACAAAATGAGAGCGAGAGACCCTTAAAGATCGCAACGATTTTCTCTTTTGCTTCCAATGAAGAGCAAAGTGCTATAGGCGAAATTCTTGACGAAACCTTTGAGCCATCAGCAATGAACAGCAGCGCCAAAGAGTTTCTTACATCAGCCATTAAAGATTATAATGACATATTCAAAACGAACTATTCAGTAGACAGTGCTGAATTTCAGAATTACTACCGTGACCTTGCTAAACGTGTCAAAGACAAAGAAATTGACATACTCATTGTGGTGGGAATGTTCTTGACAGGGTTTGATGCACCTGGTCTGAACACTCTATTTGTGGATAAAAACCTTCGGTATCATGGTTTGATCCAAGCCTTTTCAAGAACAAATCGCATTTATGATTCCACCAAAACCTTTGGAAATATTGTTACTTTTAGAGACTTAGAAAAAGCCACCATTGATGCTATTACGTTATTTGGTGATAAGAACACCAAGAACGTTGTGCTTGAAAAAAGCTACCGAGAGTACATGGAAGGATTCACGGATGTAGTGACAGGAGAAGCCCGTCGTGGGTACATTGAGGTAGTAAAAGAATTGCAAAAGCGCTTCCCTCAAATTGAAAAAATTGATACTGAAAAAGATAAAAAGGAGTTTGCAAAAATCTTCGGGGAATATTTGCGCATTGAAAACATCTTGCAGAATTATGATGAGTTTACAGGGTTAAAAGCCTTACAGCAGGTAGACATTTACGACCCGGTTGCCCTGGAAGATTTCAAATCGACACACCATTTAAGTGACGACGATATTGCTGTCATGAAACAGATTCAAGTGCCGGAAGAAAGAGTAGTGCAAGATTATCGATCAAAATACAATGATATTCGTGATTGGCTGCGTCGTGAAAAAGAGGGAAGAGAACAAACGGGTGAGTCCATTGATTGGGACGACGTTGTCTTTGAAGTAGATCTTCTCAAATCCCAAGAAATCAACTTGGACTACATTCTTGAACTTATTTTTGAGAAAAACAAAAAATCAAAAGATAAAACATCATTGGTTGAAGATGTGCGTCGAGTCATTCGTTCCAGCGTTGGAAACAGAGCCAAAGAGAGCTTAGTGGTCGACTTTATCAACCAAACCGATTTAGACAAGTTTCAAGATAAAGCCAGCATTATTGACGCTTTCTTCACCTTTGCTCAAACCGAGCAAAAAAGGGAAGCAGAAGAATTGATCAAGACAGAAGGGCTTAATGAAGATGCTGCCAAAAGATATATTTTGATGTCGTTAAAAAGGGAATATGCAACTGAAAATGGAACGGAACTTAATTCAATCCTTCCTAAAATGAGCCCGCTTAATCCTCAATATTTAACAAAGAAGCAGAATGTCTTCCAGAAAATTGCTGCCTTTGTAGATAAGTTTAAAGGAGTAGGTGGAAAAGTATAGTCAAGTGGAGCCACGGATCGTTTATTGGAACAGCAACATCATAATTTCTGTAAGCCAAAGAAATCACTTTATACGAAGATGAGCTTTTAGCGTTGAAGAACCTACTGGATGAAATGGATCTAAATAACAACACTACACAAGATCTGAATGATGAGGAGGCATGTCAGTGGCCGTTAGAGGAAAAAGCATCAACCTATATTTAATGGATGGTACCGCCAATGGACGAATAAAATGCACCTTGGCCAATTGGACAGGGGTGGCCTACAAAATACCCCGCACCGAAATTGACAGATGTAAAGAAAGGAACGATCTCAAGCAGAGTGGTGTCTATTTTCTATTTGGGATTTCAGACCAAACGGGTGATAATGTCGTCTATATTGGACAGGCAGGGGCAAGAAAAAACGGCGAAGGCATACTATATCGCTTGCAAAAGCATAAGCGCAACCCAGAGAAAGATTACTGGACAGAGGCCGTTGTGTTTACCACATCCAATAATTCCTTTGGGCCAACCGAGATCAGTTACCTGGAGAATCGTTTTTGCAAATTAGCCACGGAAGCAAAACGATATCTTGTCAAGAACGGAAACGACCCTACCCTTGGCAATATCACAGAAGAAAAAGAGAGTGAACTGGAGGAGTTTGTTGATTATGCGAAAATTATTATGGGCACATTTGGGCATAAAATTTTTGAGCCAGTAGTTGTAAATAAACCAATCTCTATAGTTGATCCTTCGCTTACTGAAAAAGAACCAAATCTATACCTAAAAACAACCAAAGCGAATGCAAGTGGACGACGAACCAACGAAGGGTTTGTTGTTTTTAAAGGAGCCACGCTATCGACAGCTCCTACTAAAAGCTGTCCTGATACTATTAGTCGCTTGAGAAAGCAGCATTCAGAAAGAATTGACGGCAATTGTGTACTTCTCGAAGACACCCTATTTGGGAGCCCTTCAGCAGCTGCGGGCTTCGTGACATACAGCAGTGCCAACGGCTTAACTATGTGGGCAACTGAAGATGGTAAGACATTGAAGGATATTGAAAGTGAAGATTAATGAGAACAAATGAATTAGACGATAATGACAAAAAAGGCAAACCAGATTTGTGTATCTGGTTCGAAAGGGAGAAGAAAGGACCGTTATTTCTTCGGTTACAAATGGGAAACTGAGTCAGCAACCCTTTAGGAGTTGGGAAGGTGTTTTATGAATATGCTTTTTCTTTCGGATATTGAGTTTATAGAATTCGCTGCTCACGATTGTCTTAATCAGTTATCAGAGATTTCTAAAGATCGCTTGAACGAAAACCCTGATCCCATACTAAATCACTTTGGCCTGGGCATGTTCATCCGTAACAACTACATTTACGGCAATAACAGTATCCGATTTGAGGTTAATTCGCCGGATGATCTGTCCAGTAAAATCATTGATCGGATGATGGCAATCCTCAGTGATGAATAGAGCAATTCAAGAGCCAGCCTAATAATGTCACCACTAAAGGAGTGTTCGCAACCATGTTAAAAGCATTTAAGGCAGAGCTAATGACAAAGAGAACCTATTATCTTTTATGTGCAGCGTCTGGATTTGCCTGGGCAGCTGCCATTGTTATTACCTATTCCTCATTCATCACAGGTTTCTGGTTTATGAACAATCTTGTTGTCCTGGCCTGGGCCTTGCTAGTTCAAGGAGGTATTGTCTTTTATTATCATCACCCTCATCGGCGATTGCATTCCTTTATGAAAGGTCTGGCCGTTACCATTGCAACCTCAGCGGTAATCATTGGTGGAGCACGGATTCTAGCATCTTTTGGATTTTAATCGAGCACCTCTTGACATTGACCGATAAACCTCCGAAACCAAAGGAGATGTCAACTTACTGAACATTTTTATAAAGTCGAGCAAGTGATTTTACTAATTGTCCATTTTTTTAATCTTTTCATACCATGGTCTTCGTGAATAATGAAGATGTCAGAAAGATGAGACAGAGTCGTTACGAACTGCGGCGGATTTGTTATGAAATGGTGGTGAAGATAGGGAGAGGGTGAAGCATGGACGATTTAATAATGCAAATAAGTATTCCTGCAGATATTGATGGATTTGTATTGCTCCAATGTCCACTTTGTGGTGAGTTTTTCAAACTAAAGGCAGATGAGATGCAAGCTGATGACGTTATAGTAATATGGTGCCCATGTTGTGGATTGAAAGGCGACAACTATCTAACAAATGATGTAATTGAATTAGCAATGATAATGGCTTCAAATAAGTTGAAGGGACTTGTATACGAAGAGTTTAAGAAACTCGAGCGAAAGAATAAGTGTGATTCTATATCTTACAAAGCTGGGAAAAAACCTAAAGAAGTAAAAGAAACGCCTATTATGCAAGGTATTCATGCGTTAGATTATCAAGATTATAATTGCTGCAAAAAACAGGCAAGAATAAAACAAATTATTAAAATAGTGGGCAGTTATTGCCCATATTGTGGAGTGAGATATGATGAAAATTGATAAGAAGGAACTGAAGATTATTAGTTATGATTTTAGAACTATAGCGAATAGGTTGATAAACTGTAGCCATAATGATGGGTTAGAACTATTAAAAAAGTTCTTAAGGTTTGTTGAAAATAACGAACTAATATTTGATTATATTCAAAGTACAATTAAACAACAAGAAATGTTTGAAGGTAATCGTTCAGATGTGGTATACGCCTCCATGGGAGATACTCCAGAAGAAGAAGTTTCTTTTACATACCAGTTTTTAAAATATGGAAGCGTAAACTATTCCGATTATTATATGGGTTTTGCATTTCGTTATTCAAGTGGGAATGCTCGTGATTCAATAAAAGAATTTAACAATAGAATTGTATTACCTTTCGTTAATTATATTGAAGGATACTTGACAAAAATAGGCATTCAAATGGGTTATGATGAAGAGGTGAAATACATGATTACCATAAACAATGAGAATGGACAAGTCAATCTTTCGCAGGATAATTCAACGATAAATGCAGTCCAAAATCAAAGCAGTAATAATATTGAACAGCTTATTAAGGAAATCAAAAATCTACTAGATAATGAAATATCAAAAGAAAATCAAGAAATTATACTTGAAAATGCCGAGTGTATACAAGAAGAATTACAAAAGGAAATCCCTAGAAAAGGGTTAATTAAATCTTGTATAAATGGGTTAAATAGTATTTTGCCTAAGATAACTGGTTCAGTTAAATTAGCTGCAGCAGTCACTAGTTTAATTCAATTTGCTTCAACATATTTATGAGAAGCGGTTTATTAACTGATAAATAGTTTATTTGAGATGAAGATGCTGCGGTGGCTTGTCACTTTCTGCCTTCGGGAGGCCTCATCCTTCAGATAAATATAAAAGAGCCCTGGCAGTGAGCGAAGTTTGCTCTTGTTTGGGCTATCTTTTAACATTGCTGAAGTGGTGTGCCATAGATCACCGGCAAGGCTTAAGTGCCCCAGCAGTGATTCCCCAGCACTGTAAGCCGGTGTTTTTACCGGCTGCAGCGCAGCGGAGGAGCACTGTGCCTTTGACCTTTAGGACCCGCAGCGCCGGGCCCAGCCCCCAACTGTTTGCTAAAAATTCGTTTAGGGAAAGCCGGGGGTAGCCCCGGTGTTGGGCTGAATTCGCCGGCGGTAGTTGCGCAGCCACTATTTCCTTA
>JAWSUW010000085.1:0-15202 GCA_033549245.1 Bacillota bacterium
ACATGGATTCATGTTGTAAGCCGCCTATAGGCTGGGTTCGTTGGTTTCAGTTTGGATAACTTGTAAACTCACGCTAGAAAAAGATTGACTACCCCCGCAGTAACACCAGTTAAAACGATGCTCCCTAAGTTTGCATATACGTTTCCTCCGAATAGACTCATTATGAATAAGAACAGTCCAAATAACATTCCCATCCCCAACGACATTAACATCACCAGTTTAAAGTACGACCCGAATTTGATTCTCTTAATTCTTACAGTTTCCATTGTTTACTCTCCTCTAATTCAAAGTTAATTGATGCTGTCCTTAGACAACAAAAAAAGCAGGTGGTTGCCTACTTTCAAAATGGCAACCTGGCAGTCATAGCTTTAAACCTTAGACCCATGGCTTTGCGTCCCAACCTTTCAATTGGTTTGCCTTATAAATTTATGTATCGATGTTCATGTTCAGTGATTCCAATTATTATAACATAACTTTAGTTTTGTCATCAATAACATTATATATCTTTGTAACGATAAAGTAACCCCTTATTAATGCGGGGCATATTGAACACAGCAAGAATATATGGTCTAATGATGATCTAATGTGTTTGTGGTTGAAGGAATGCCGAAGGCATTCAGGTTCAAAACAGATGTTGACTGTTGTTTAACTCGAGGGCTGTTCAGGACTTAATAAAGATTGCGTTATTGCCGTTACCGCCGCTCAGTAACCTGGTACCCTTTTCATGAAATCACTTATCTCATCGCATAAAACCATTGAAAACACTAAATGTTTCAAAAAGTTTCCGCCGATACCGCCGTTGCGGTATCTGGTACTCCCAGTGATAGTCGTACAGGTGTCCCGTATAACCTTTGAGGTTGTAGGGAGAGGTGATTCCCGTTTGCAAATTGCCAAATGCGTCATAACGGTAATCTTCGATTGTGTCACCATGTCTGTCACGTAGTGCTGTCACTGTACCGAGTCCGTCATACTCATAATACATGAGTCCACCGTTTGTGTCTAAAGTGGCTTCTTTCGCTGGACTGATGCGCCCTTTGTTGCCAAACATCTTTTGTGCGACCACTTCTCCTCCGGCTTGGTAATACTCGTTCATCGGTGACCCGTGTTCACTATAGACTTTGTGGAGGACTGTGCTCTGACCGAGGTAATCAAAGGTTTCTGTCTCTATGTTCAGATTTGGAAGTTCAAGTCCGTCTGCACCTTTTTTGAATACACCGTAGGCTTTGGCATTTTCATTGCCGATCAGACCTTTTGTTCTTATTACTGGCATAGTGATTCTGCCCCCGCCCAACATGAAATTCCATAGAAGACACGTTGATAACAAGTAATAATTAGGTAAAGAAAAATTCCCAATTACACTGTGGTAACTGAGGATTTTCAAGGTTTTCAGTATTTATTTTTCTGGGGTTTGTAATACCCTTTTATGACGTTAAATGACTTGTGCATACTTGAAATTTCATAGAATTTTCAGGCGGGGCTAACGGGGGGAACCTTTATAGTAATTGTGGTATTGGTTTCACTAGGCACTGGGTAGCACGCCCCGGAAGAAAAAACGATGGAATGATATATTTTATCACTCCATCGCATATAGCAGTCATACTCTTACTTAATTGGATTCAAAGCCACCCATAGGTCATCATCCATTTCCATATAATTACCTATTTCTTCAATATCACGATACAGTTCAATATCTATGGAGAGTTTATCCTGCTCAATAACACTACAAATTACTTCAAAAGCTACCCCCCATTCATTATTTTCTAAAAGTTCAATTACATCACGGTTATCCTTATCAGGAAATCCCTCTAATTTAGAGAGTACTATTGATATTCTCTTTTGCAAATCCACTTAATCACATCCTTATTTAATCAATTGGGAAAGCTGTAATAATATCCTTCTCATCAGTAATTACTTTTACTTTAACTCCATCACGTACACCAATTACTTCATATCTTTGAACACCGTTTACAACTCTGTTCTTCTGCCATGCAATATTAGGGTCAGTTGCAATATCTGATATGTTATGCATTACTGTATCTGCATCCCATGATTTCGGGAAGACAGATTTATCAGCCGCACCAGGCCATAAATGCCCACCACCTGTTTTGTCACCATATAAAATATGATTTTTACGGAAATCACTGGCTACATTGACAAGCTCATCGCTACCTTTTACCGTCCCCTTAATAGTTCGTTTAGCATCTTGTATATCATCAACTATGTCTAAACCTATAACACTCAATAATAATCCTAATTTATTGGCATGACTATCAAATGTAGATAATTGTTTTCCAGTGAAAAAATCACTATCATTGTATAATTCTATTCCATCAATTAAAGTATCTAGCAATGGAGTTAATCTCATCATTATAGGCGCTGAATCATATACATTATTGGCAAATTTATAATTATTATAAAGTACTCCTTTGTATCCTGCAGGGACTTCATAATCATCAATTCCAAATAACTCTTTCATTGCATTTGAGTTATCAACACCAACCCCACCTTTCCCAATCTCACCAATCAACACATCTTTGTTCACATTGGTGTGATTATTGATAGGAGTCAGTGTTTGAGTGCTCTTCACCAGTGTATTGTCATAATCATGAATGGTGATGCGCTCTGTTCGAATCAGTTTGATTGAAGGGTTATTGTTCCAGTCACTGTTTATAACGCCATAGTCCGATTCAATCGTTGATTGATTGTTTGCTGCGACCTCTGCTGCTGTTTCTACGCGCGTCTTTGTATAGTGTTCATAAGTTATGTCTGCTTTGGTTTCAAAATCATTCTGGTACACGTCCGTGATTGTTTTGGTTGAAGTATACGTGTACACGATGCGGTCGGGATGCACATCCTTCCTTTCAAACTCTCAGTCACTCGTTGATTCGTAGTGATCGATCTTTTCAAAGATATATGGACGCACTTCTCTGATGAGTTCTGCGTTTGCATGTGCTATGTTTTGTTTTTCAGTATATTCGCCGGTTTCTATAAACTCATCGTAATCGTCCCACCAATAATCCTGCATCTTGATCTCAAGTGAATCGAGATAGTCCCTTGTCTTGCTCTCAAGATAGTCACGAGAATAGAGTGATATATTGCCGGTTGGATCGACGAAATTTATGGGGTTGTTCATGACGTATGCATACTGGTTCAGCGATTGTGGCGTGGCTGGATCGCCTCTGTACGTGTCTTCTGACATGAATCGTCCCACACTTGGATTATACCATCTCGCATTCATAAAGACGAGGGACGATTTGTCGTCGTACAGGTGTCCCGTATAGCCTTTGAGGTTGTAAGGAGAGGTGATTCCCGTTTGCAGATTGCCAAAGGCGTCATAGCGGTAATCTTCGATTGTGTCACCATGTCTGTCACGTAGTGCTGTCACTGTACCGAGTCCGTCATACTCATAATACATGAGTCCACCGTTTGTGTCTAAAGTGGCTTCTTTCGCTGGACTGATGCGCCCTTTGTTGCCAAACATCTTTTGTGCGACCACTTCTCCTCCGGCTTGGTAATACTCGTTCATCGGTGACCCGTGTTCACTATAGACTTTGTGAAGGACTGTGCTCTGACCGAGGTAATCAAAGGTTTCTGTCTCTATGTTCAGATTTGGAAGTTCAAGTCCGTCTGCACCTTTTTTGAATACACCGTAGGCTTTGGCATTTTCATTGCCGATCAGACCTTTTGTTCTTATTACTGGCATAGTGATTCTGCCCCCGCCCAACATGAAATTCCATAGAAGACACGTTGATAACAAGTAATAATTAGGTAAAGAAAAATTCCCAATTACACTGTGGTAACTGAGGATTTTCAAGGTTTTCAGTATTTATTTTTCTGGGGTTTGTAATACCCTTTTATGACGTTAAATGACTTGTGCATACTTGAAATTTCATAGAATTTTCAGGCGGGGCTAACGGGGGGAACCTTTATAGTAATTGTGGTATTGGTTTCACTAGGCACTGGGTAGCACGCCCCGGAAGAAAAAACGATGGAATGATATATTTTATCACTCCATCGCATATAGCAGTCATACTCTTACTTAATTGGATTCAAAGCCACCCATAGGTCATCATCCATTTCCATATAATTACCTATTTCTTCAATATCACGATACAGTTCAATATCTATGGAGAGTTTATCCTGCTCAATAACACTACAAATTACTTCAAAAGCTACCCCCCATTCATTATTTTCTAAAAGTTCAATTACATCACGGTTATCCTTATCAGGAAATCCCTCTAATTTAGAGAGTACTATTGATATTCTCTTTTGCAAATCCACTTAATCACATCCTTATTTAATCAATTGGGAAAGCTGTAATAATATCCTTCTCATCAGTAATTACTTTTACTTTAACTCCATCACGTACACCAATTACTTCATATCTTTGAACACCGTTTACAACTCTGTTCTTCTGCCATGCAATATTAGGGTCAGTTGCAATATCTGATATGTTATGCATTACTGTATCTGCATCCCATGATTTCGGGAAGACAGATTTATCAGCCGCACCAGGCCATAAATGCCCACCACCTGTTTTGTCACCATATAAAATATGATTTTTACGGAAATCACTGGCTACATTGACAAGCTCATCGCTACCTTTTACCGTCCCCTTAATAGTTCGTTTAGCATCTTGTATATCATCAACTATGTCTAAACCTATAACACTCAATAATAATCCTAATTTATTGGCATGACTATCAAATGTAGATAATTGTTTTCCAGTGAAAAAATCACTATCATTGTATAATTCTATTCCATCAATTAAAGTATCTAGCAATGGAGTTAATCTCATCATTATAGGCGCTGAATCATATACATTATTGGCAAATTTATAATTATTATAAAGTACTCCTTTGTATCCTGCAGGGACTTCATAATCATCAATTCCAAATAACTCTTTCATTGCATTTGAGTTATCAACACCAACCCCACCTTTCCCAATCTCACCAATCAACACATCTTTGTTCACATTGGTGTGATTATTGATAGGAGTCAGTGTTTGAGTGCTCTTCACCAGTGTATTGTCATAATCATGAATGGTGATGCGCTCTGTTCGAATCAGTTTGATTGAAGGGTTATTGTTCCAGTCACTGTTTATAACGCCATAGTCCGATTCAATCGTTGATTGATTGTTTGCTGCGACCTCTGCTGCTGTTTCTACGCGCGTCTTTGTATAGTGTTCATAAGTTATGTCTGCTTTGGTTTCAAAATCATTCTGGTACACGTCCGTGATTGTTTTGGTTGAAGTATACGTGTACACGATGCGGTCGGGATGCACATCCTTCCTTTCAAACTCTCAGTCACTCGTTGATTCGTAGTGATCGATCTTTTCAAAGATATATGGACGCACTTCTCTGATGAGTTCTGCGTTTGCATGTGCTATGTTTTGTTTTTCAGTATATTCGCCGGTTTCTATAAACTCATCGTAATCGTCCCACCAATAATCCTGCATCTTGATCTCAAGTGAATCGAGATAGTCCCTTGTCTTGCTCTCAAGATAGTCACGAGAATAGAGTGATATATTGCCGGTTGGATCGACGAAATTTATGGGGTTGTTCATGACGTATGCATACTGGTTCAGCGATTGTGGCGTGGCTGGATCGCCTCTGTACGTGTCTTCTGACATGAATCGTCCCACACTTGGATTATACCATCTCGCATTCATAAAGACGAGGGACGATTTGTCGTCGTACAGGTGTCCCGTATAGCCTTTGAGGTTGTAAGGAGAGGTGATTCCCGTTTGCAGATTGCCAAAGGCGTCATAGCGGTAATCTTCGATTGTGTCACCATGTCTGTCACGTAGTGCTGTCACTGTACCGAGTCCGTCATACTCATAATACATGAGTCCACCGTTTGTGTCTAAAGTGGCTTCTTTCGCTGGACTGATGCGCCCTTTGTTGCCAAACATCTTTTGTGCGACCACTTCTCCTCCGGCTTGGTAATACTCGTTCATCGGTGACCCGTGTTCACTATAGACTTTGTGAAGGACTGTGCTCTGACCGAGGTAATCAAAGGTTTCTGTCTCTATGTTCAGATTTGGAAGTTCAAGTCCGCCTGCACTTTTTTTAAATACACCGTAGGCTTTGGCATTTTCATTGCCGATCAGACCTTTTGGAATGTCCGTTTTGGATTTTTCTTTGGTCTTTCCGATTGCTTTGCCATTGTTGGTTTTATCTGATGAATTGGTTTTATCAGATGAATTGCTTTTGTTTGCTGATGAATTGAAATTTTTGATGTCCTCTGGTGCATACTCTCCGACTTCTCGGCTTACCATTCGACCGAAGGCGTCATAGCTGTAGGTGGCATAGGTTTCATCATCATAAGTGACACCTGTCAACCGGTTTGCACCATCGTATTTGTAATACGATTGTTCTTCCATGCTGGTGATCGCGATCACATTGCCTGCCCCATCGTAAGTGAAATTTCTACCGCCTGCATTCACGAGCTGATTGGCTGCATTGTATGCATATTCAGTGACAATGCCATCCGCTTTCATCGACAAACGGTTGCCTGCGCCGTCGTAGGTATACTCTACTGTTCCATAGAGATTGGACAGATACTCAGGGGTGTGTTCTTTCAAAAGTTCGATCGGTGCATCAAACATCGCTGTAAGTTCTTCGATCAGACTCTGACTTTTTTTGGCTTGTCCTGGTGGAATTTTGTCTATTTTGTCTTTGTTGCTTTTGTCTTCTTTGTCGGTGACTTTATCGCTACTTGTGGCTTTATCGTTGCCAGTGGCTTTATCGCTACCTGTGACTTTATCGTCGTTATTTTTGACTTTTTCTTCTTTGTCTTTGCTTGGACCAAGAGGGATTGGTTGATCTATGAGTTTGACTTCCGCACTGGGATCAAGATTCATGATCTTTGATACGGGATAAGTGACTTGTGTGATGCGTCCCAATGGATCGTATGCGATTGTCGTTTTTGCACCATCTTCTTCTGTGATGCTTGTTTTGTATCCGTTTGCATCATAACTATAGGTCTGGCTACTGGCCAGTTGACCGTCTTTGAAGTTTGAAATGGTCTCCAGATGACCCTCTGCTTGATACGTTTTGACTTCCGTCATGCCATTTGGCAGTTGCTTTTCAACTTGTCGATTCAGTGCGTCATAAGCATAGTGCGTGACTCGATCATCAGGATCGGTAAATGTGCTCAGATTTCCTTTTTGGTCATAGGTGTAGGTGAAGCTACGCTCTTCTTCGTTCAACATCTTTGTTAGGTTGCCCACACTATCGTATTCATAGGTTTTCGTTTTATCCAGTGTGATATTCGTTTGTGTGACCAATCTGCCTGCCAAGTCGTATTGATACGATTCATGACTGTCTGGAGATTCCGCATCGATGATGTTGCCAAGCACGTCGTACTTGAACTTTGAATACGTATCACCATAGTTCGCCGATTCCAGTTGGCCATCTTTCGTGTAAGCAAAGGTCGTTAGGGTGCCATTGCCATCAATCTCTTGGATTTTTTCACTATAGATATTGTAGAGGGACTGAGTGCTATTCCCCAGTGGGTTGATTTCTTTTGTTCTATTTCCATTGACGTCATATTCATACTGCCATGCGTTTCCGTTTGGATCTGAAATGGCGACGATGCGGTCCATGTTGTCATATTTGTATTTTGTTTGATACGATAGCGCGTCAATTACACCTACAAGTCTTGATTTTTCATCATACTCATAAGTGGTTATTTCACCTCCTGGCGAGATGATCTTTTGTATCTGGCTGTTGGCATTGTAGTGGTACTGCGTTTCGTTTCCTTCAGGTGTGATGGCCTTGGTCACTCGGTCTAGGGCATCGAGTTGATTGATCCAAGTATTTCCGAGGGCATCGATGATGGTGTTTTTGTTATCTATATCGTCGTATAAGTATTGGGTCTCATTGCCATCGCTGTCTTTCTCCGATAAAAGCCGGCCAATTGCATCATAATCGAATGTATAGACTTCCTCAAGGGGTGTGGTGACATGCGCAAGCTGACCAAACGCGTCATAGGCATAATTTGTCCTTGCGCCAGTTGCGGTCTGTTCAGATACAATTCTTCCCAGCACATCATATCCATACAGGGTCTGAGCACCACTTGGTCCTTCCTGACTTATAAGATTGCCCATCTCATCATAAGCGTATTTGTAGTGGATTCCCGTGTCGGTTGAAATATCTGTCACTCGGTCCAGCGCATCATAGGTGTACTGTGTCGATTTCTTACCCAGGATTTGTTCATTCACCATGCGATTGACTTGGTCATAGGTATAAGTGATTTTTTTACCGAGTGGATCTGTGTAAGAGCTGAGATTGCCTACGGGATCATAGCTGTAATGACTTTCACCACCATCAGGATTGACAATTGAAATGACTTGATTCATTTCGTTATAACCATACTTTGTCATTGCGCCAATCTGATCGATGAAAGTTGTCAAATTGCCTGCCGCATCGTATTCATATTGCTTTAAATGGCCCAGATAATCTGTTTCAATGCTGAGTTGACCAAGAGCCGAGTACTCATACGTTTTAGCATCGCCATTTGGATTGGTTTGTTTTATCAGATTTCCAAGTGCATCATATTCGAAGGTTGTCTGACGCTTTTTCTCATCGGTGTAGGATTCGAGCAACCCCGTTTGATTGTACTTCTCAAGGGTGGATCTGCTTAGCGCATCCGTGCTGGTGACAGTTCCATTTATGTCATCATAACTCTTCTGGGATATAATGCGTTGGTTGACCGACATTTGTGTGATTCTTCCATAGAGGTCGTATTCATAAAGCGTTTCTGTCAGCAGTGGATCCACTGTTTTGGCCAGTTCACCAAATGCATTGTATTCATACTGAACAGTGGCCTCGTTTGGATAATGAACCGCCATCAATAAACCCGCTGTACTGTAGTCGTACTGGGTGGTTTGATTCATCGCATTGGTCGTTGATATGATCTGGTTGGCTTCATTGTACACATAGTGCGTACTGCGTCCTAATGCATCTGTGACCTTGGTGGTGTTTCCGAGCACATCGTAGACCATTGAGGTTACATTACCCAGTTGATCTACCATTTTGGTCACTTGGTTGACTTTGTTGTAGGTCAAGGTTTGCCTATAGCCTTTAGCGTCTGTTATGGATACGACATTTCCAAGCAAATCATAATCGTATTTTATCTTTTGGCTTCCTCTTGCATCCGTCACGCTTTCAAGCTGATTCATGACATCGTAACGATATGTGGTTGTGTTTTCGAGCGCATCGATCACACTGATCACATTGCCATTTGCATCGTACTCATATGTGGTCACGTTTCCAAGGGCATCTGTTTTCGAAGTGGTGCGGCCATACCTGTCATAGCTGAATGTGGTTTTCGCGCGATTGGCATCGTACGATCTGATGATACGGCCACTTTGATCGTAGTCATATCCTGCTACATATCCACGCTGATTGGATTGCTGGGTGATTTGTCCCCGCTCGTTATACTGATAAACACTATATAATTCACCAACGGTTTCTTTTGTGACGTTACCAAACACATCATACGTAAAGTGTCTCTCCACGCCTTTGGGATCTATGGCACTGAGCAGCTGATCGTATAGGTCGTAAGTGTATGCAGTGGTTTGCTGGAGGGCATCTGTCTCAAGGACCATGCGGCCATATTCATCGTACTCATAGCTGTAGATGGCGCCACCTGGAACTGTGATGTCAACCAGCTGGTCCATTTCATTGTAGTTGTAGACGGTTTTTTGATGTTTGGCATTGGTTACAATCATCTGGTTGGATGTGTCATCATATGCGATAAGGGTCTTTCGTCCATACGCATCTGTAATGACTGTGATTCTGTCTTTTATATCATAGTCAAACCTGGATGTGTGATTATAGGCATCTATTATTTCTATGACACGAGAATATTCATCGTACTGATAGTGAATGGTACCGCCATCAGGTGCGGTTACACTGATGATTTGTCCGGTTGCATCATAGGCATAGACTGTTGTATTATGATTTGCATCTGTAAATTCAACCATTCGACCAAGCACATCATACGCATAAGTACTTTCATTGTCTTCGTGGTCTTTGATCGACTTTATGAGTCCAGCAGAATTGTATGTGTACTTGGCCATAAGAAAATCATTTTCATAAACTTCCACGATTCGGTCGTAAGTGTCATAGACATAACGTTTTGAGGTTCCATCGTTGACTTCCACTATACGGTTTGACAGGTCATAGTCATAGTGCGTCTCGATTCCATTAAAATCATTGATTTTGATCAACCTGCCATATTCATCATAGCTGTAGAGGCGCTCAAGTCCCTTTGGATGAATCAACTTCACTAATTGATCATTTTCATAATGATAAGTGATGGTTCTTCCCCTACTGTCCGTGACGTCTTTGACTCTCCCAAATGTGTCATAAGTGGTGGTCATACTGCCATCACGCGTATGAGTGGTTTGCCTTTCTGTGTCGTAATCATACCGTACAAAATGATTGTCTTTGTTGATTTCGACGACTCTACCTTCACCATCATAGAGATATCTTGTTTCCCCGTATCGATCTGTTTTTTTCGTGATCTGTCCGAGTACATCTCTCTCAAATACGGTCGATTCTGCACCTTTGGTGATCTTTGTGATGTAACTTGCTTCGCCATAGTCGTATGTCACGATGCCTTCTGGCGAGCTGCTTTGGCTGAGACGTCCCTTCGCGTCATAAGTGTATGTGTACAGCTCATTAGGGTTTTCCATTTTGATCAAATGGTTATTTGCATCGTATATGAAATCTGTGACAATACCACTTGGCGCTGTTTCTTGGATGAGATTTCCATTGAGATCGTATGCATACGAAGTCTTTAAATCCTCGACTGATTTGGAGCTGACGTTGCCGTAATCATCATACTCAATCGTGATGGTTGCTCCACTTTGCATCGACTGAGTCTCGACCAATCCATTTGGATAATAGGTAAAGTGGGTTGTATTGCCATTTTCGTCCTTTTTCTCAATGAGATTGCCTTTTGAGTCATAAGCAAACGACTTGGTGCCGTACGGTGTCGTCTCAGTGAGCACGTTATCAAAGCCCTCCTGTGAATACGTATACGTCGTGACGTTTCCATACACATCGGTACGAGATGCAATCCTAAAATCGTCATCGTATGTGTATAGGGTTTGATTTCCATTTGTACTTTCTGATAAGAGTTGTCCCTCTGGATCATAAGTATAGACGGTGGATTCCCCATTTGACGCTTCACGCTTTAAAGTATGCTTATCATCAAAACTCACGCTATTCCAGCCACCGTTTGTATTGATCATCGTTGATTTTCCTGCGGCATAATCATAAGTGTACTGTACGCCGCCAAGCGAGGCTTGGGAAGTGATCTTTCCATTTTGATAGGTGAATGTTAAGTCGTCGCCCCCTGCAATATAACGCGTGATTTTACCATTTGAATAGTTATAGGTTTTTGTTTCACCGTTCGGATAGGCGACTTGTGTCAATGTGCTGCCTGTGTAAATAAAATTCACCGATTGACCATTTGGATCGGTCATGCTGCTGATGAATCCATTTGAACCGTAGGTTATGACGAGTAATCTGCCTTGATTTGTAAGCGATTCGAGTCGCCCGGATGCATCATAGCTGTAGATCAGTTCATTGCCATTGACATCTACACGTTTTACAAGTTTGCCTTCAATTGGTGTGTTCGCATCACGCCATGGTGCTCTGTAACCTTCATAGATAAAGGTTTCTCCATATTTTGTGACGACTTGATATTCGGTTGAACTGATTCTCGTGAGTCGATCGCCAGCAGCCGATTCATAATGGCCTTTATCGAGCTCATAATTGACCATTGGATCGCCGTCATAACTTGGTCTGGATCATCTTTTACAAATACGAATGCGCGTTTTGTGCCATCTAAACGCACTTCACCAATGTCATAACTGGCATACATGCGCAGTTCGGTATAAAAGTTGAGATCCCAGCCCTCTCCAAAGGCACCAGTGCCTTCTTTATTGAATCTCGTCAATGTGAGATCGTACCCAAGTCCTTTAACTTAAATGTCATTTTCTTCAAATACCAGATTCCCCGTTTTAAGGTCAACTAATGATGGGTGTGCCTCTGTGGTGTTCGGACCGGTAATCTGTTCTGTGGGTTTTCCCAGTGAATTTGGCGATTGCGCCACGTCCGGTAATTCCGGCATTTGAATGGACATGTTTCCTAGTGGATTTGGAACTGTTGGTGCCAAATTGTCTTCTTTCAATAAATCGAGTATGGCCAGTGGATCATAAACCGTTCTCGGCTGTGCAAATGCTGGTAACACGTTCCCCACTGTCATGACGATAATCAATGTAAGTGACAGTATTTTCTTTAAATTTTTGCTCCTTGACATTCTTCCCCCTAAAAATATGTAATAAAAAAAAGTAGGCGTGGTTGCCTACTCTCATGTGAAATAGCAACCTGGCAGTCGTAGTTTTAAACCTTAGACCCATGGCTTTGCGTCCCAATCTTTCGATTGGTTTGCCCAGTATTATTTTTGTGTTTATATTATACTGCATTGTTATTTGGAAGTAACCCCTTATTGATGCGGGGATAGATTGGGGCCAAGTACAACTTGGTACCTGGGTTGAAAAAGGGATTGATGTATTGATCAATCAGGATAATTAGTACATCCATCATAACCACAAACTCCGAAACGTGGTGAAATAATACTTTTTAATTTACAATTCATACTTTTGACAGGTTGCCTTAATATTCATAAATCAAAAGAACATGTGAATCAACCGAAGCTTGACTTATCAGTTCTTCTGAAAATCCTGACTTTGAATAAAGTACAAAATATTTATCAAGTGCATCATCAAATCCCATGCTCTTTTCGCGCAACTTATTAAGTGTAGATGTTCCAACTTTCTCAATTTTCCATTTGCATTCGCCAAAAATATAATTGCCATGAATATCAAATCCAACCATGTCGATTTCCGTTTGTTTATTCCACCATCTACCTATTTTTACACATTTGACTGGTAACAACCCCTTCGAGTTGAGCTTTTTCATATGATTAAGCGCTATCTTTTCAAACTCTAAGCCTATAAAATCACTTAATTGTTTATTGATCACTTCATCAAAAATAATTTCGGAACCCCCATCCACAATCTCTGAAAGATATGGGTACACAAAGCGATAATAAAAACGAAAAAAACTGTTGTCAATCATATATAGTCCCATTCTAGACTTAGGCATTTCTTTTGTTTTAATGGTACTAGGATATTCTTTACGTACAATACCTAAGTCAATCAAACTGTTTAAGTAATATGAGAGCTTTGTTTTTTCAATGCCAGTGAGCTGCACAATGTCATTTTGTTTGGTTCTTCCTAATGCTATTGCAGTAATAATTGCATTGTAGACACTCACTTCTCTCAATTCTTGTTTTAACAAAAATTCAACTTCACTAAAAAGAACTGCTCCGTTCTTAAGTATGTTATTGATGACATTGTCTTTAAATGATTTACTGGAATCAATTAGGCTCAAGTAATAGGGAACCCCACTAAAAACACTATAATATGCCACTTGTTGTTCGTTCTTCTCTGTGACATAGAAAGATTTCGTTGATTCAAAATCCAATTCACCCATTTTATAGATTCCAGTTGCTCTTCCATAAAGTGGATTTTTCTCACTAAGTACTTCCTTTTCCATAAAGCTCATCGATGAACCACATATGATAATCATGATATTTTTATCGCATAAATAATGGTCCCAAGCAGATTGCATGATAGATGGAATGCTTGCATTTCCTTCAACCAAATATGGGAATTCATCCAAAACGATGACGGTTTTCTCATCATTTTGAAGATTTTCAGAAATATATTGAAAGACATTTTCCCAGTGATCAAAAGTATCTGAGTAAATCTTTTTGTCAAAGTGTTCTGTGACAATTCCCGTTAATCTTTTAAGTTGCAAGGCATCTGTTATTTGATGTCCATAATAGAAAATGTGCTTTTTATCCTTAACAAATTGTTTTAACAATTCTGTTTTGCCAATTCTTCTTCTACCATAAATAATTATAAATTCAGACTTTGTACTTGAATACTTTTCATTAAGAAATTCCAGTTCTTTTTTTCGACCTATAAACATCTTCAATAACACCTACTTTCTATATGAAAAGCATATCACTATGAAAGAGTATAGTCAAGACTAGTATAAACGCGACTATACTAATCTTGACTATGCCCTGTGTGCCGATTGGGGACAGGTGCAAATTGGTACCTGGGTTGAAATAGGGATCGATGTATTGATCAATCAGGATATTTAGTGCTACCATCATATCCACAAACTCCGAAACGTGGTGAATTGCAAATTCTCAGCAACATTTCTTCTCCACATTCATCACAGATATATTCAACTGGATTATTTCTTGACAGAATTGTAAGCTTCTCTTTTTGGAGGTTGCCTATTCTATAATCAAAAACACTGATTGTCAGCGCAGTTGTTGAACCAAAATCATACTCATAATCAAAGCGCATCCCTTTTTCAAGGATACTTTTTAATTTACAATTCATACTTTTGACAGGTTTCCCCCATCCCATTGATGGCGCTGGATTACTATCGTATAGGGTTCCATCGATTTTAAATGAACTTAAATGATCACAACATTCAAGCCATATATCCCTGAGAAATTTGTCTATATCCTTGAGAGTAGCTTCTTCTTTGATTTCAATCAAAAGCCAATAATCTTTATTGTACTTTCCTGTTATGCTAAGACCAAAATACCCTGATTGCTTATCGCTTTCTATGATGTCGTGTTTGTGCTTGCGTTCTTTGCATGCTAATATGTGTTTTTGCATTGATGTTTTTGTATATTCTTTTTCACAAAAATTACATTTTCCTTTACTTTGTGTGCTCATTTTTGTGCTCCTTCCTAGATTGAATATATTTTGATTTTATTTATTATTATGGACTTTTTAAGAACATTGTACTTGATTGAATCAATTTTCACAATTCTATTTATTGCAAAACAAACGAGGTAAACTTTTTAGGTTTACCTCGTTTGTTTTCTCATCACATGATCGTATCACTTGACCTCCGGCCGCTCCTTAGAGCGCCGATCCTTTGACCTTGCTTTTATCTCTTGACCTTCCCGGTCGCTCCCTCGGAGCGCCGATCTCTTGACTTTTATTTTATCCCTTGACCTTCCCAACCACTAACTACTTTGGCGTCAGCCAAAAAACTACTGCGCCTATCAGGCGCAAAACCAC
>JAWSUW010000086.1:0-15194 GCA_033549245.1 Bacillota bacterium
GCGAAGGGTATTAGTATTTATTTGAACGATTTGGATGCTTTCAATCAGTATTATTCGAAAATTCTCATGGAGAATAACAGAAGACCTGCCTTAAAGGATGAGATGAAAAAGAAGATTCAATAACAATTTTTCGCAAAGCGAAAAATGCATCTCCACTGTTGACACAAATCATCTAATCCACAAAAGAGCCTTTTCATTACTAGATTATAAATCTAGCCATGAAAAGGCTCTTATCATTTTATCAATTCATTGTTTCAAATCAAAGCAATCGTCTGATCAATAGAATTGGAAATATTCTTAATCTCATCCATATCCCTGTCAATACTATCCGTTGTAGCTTTGACCTCCTCAATAATCGCAATGCTCTCCTCGAGAATGGCACTGATCGTTTCAGTGCTTTGACTGAGTTCAGAATTTGCAGCGACAATCTCGACAATCCCTGAGTTCATCGTCATCGATTTAGCCCTCAGAGTATCAATACCCTCGTCCAAATTGCTGATGTTCATCGAAATCTGATTCAGCGATTCAACAGTACTTCCATTCGCCTCAACCAAACCGCTGAAACTGTTCAGCAAGTGGTCAAACGAATCCGTCACAAGGCCGATTTCGATATCGATCTTACTCGATAAGGCATCGGTATCTTCTGCGAGCTTTCGAATCTCCTGAGCGACCACAGCAAATCCCTTGCCGCTTTCTCCAGCTCTAGCCGCTTCAATCGAAGCATTGAGTGCGAGTAAGTTGGTCTGGTTGGAAACAGCTTTTACAAGTTGGAGCACCTCTTTGATCGTAACCAGTTGAGCGGCATTTCCCTTGACCTGAATATTGAGTTTGTCGATGGTCTCAGTATTGGAAGAGGCGTGAATACCGATTTGTTCATTCGAATCATTCAGTGCACTGCTCAGTGAAGCAATATGATTTGAGAGCTCGCTCACTGCAGTGACATCGTCTCTGAAAGCATTGATTTGAGTCAATATCTGCTTGCTCTTTTGACTGATCGTCTCCGTTGCAGTCGTTTGATCATATGACCCTTTACTGATTTCATCATCAATTTTCTCGCGTAGCGAAAAATTGGGCGTAGGTATGGTTCTCGCGAAGCGAAACTATACTAGCCTAAAGTAATTATGTTCAAACTGTATAAGACGGTTCTCGCGAAGCGAAACTATACTAGCCTAAAGTAATTATGTTCAAACTGTATAAGACGGTTCTCGCGAAGCGAAACTATACTAGCCTAAAGTAACTAGGTTCAACCCGTATAGGACGGTTCTCGCGAAGCGAAACTATACTAGCCTATAGTAGCTATGTTTAATCCTTGAAGAGGTATAAAGACTATTTTTACTATTTTAGCATTATGCGAAACCTTATTCCACAAAAATTCGGGTAAATATAAAATCATATGCAATAAAACGAGACTTTCATCCGTTAACACTATATAAAGGAGATGAAACATGCTGACTTTAGCGACGCTGGTTGACGAATCAGCCATCTTAAAAAAACGAATCAATTTAAAAATAAACGACAATCTGTTTGAGCAAATTGCAGAAGGCAATATGGATGCACTTGAGACACTGTACAGCTCAACAGAAAGAACACTCTATGCATACCTTCTTTCACTGACAAAGGATCACAACCTGGCAGTGGATTTGCTGCAGGAGACCTACATCAAAGTCATGGGAGCCGCACATTTGTACCAGCCTCAGGGGAAACCAATGGCCTGGATCTTTTCAATCGCCAAAAACCTTTTTCTCGATGAACTCAGAAAGAGAAACCGCGAAGTGGTGGTTGGAGAAACCGAAGCCTTTGACAGAATCAATTTGTCATATGAAATGCACCCTGAAAACCGATTGGTACTCGAAGCTGCACTTGCAGAGCTCGCCGAAACTGAGCGTTCCATCATTTTGCTGTTTTCCGTATCGGGACTGAAGCATAGAGAAATCGCAAGTTTACTTAATCTAAATATCTCAACGGTATTATCCAAGTATCATAGAGGACTTAAGAAATTGAGAACATTTCTTGAAGAAGGAGGAAAGACTTATGAACAATGATCAAATCATAAAGAAAATCGAACGTGGAATAGATGAAGCTCCAATTAACAAAATGGACCAGATCAAAGCCGCAAAGGTAGAAAAGATGGCAAAGCATGATCACATCACCAAGCAATCAGCAAAAAAACTCCCGATTTACAAAGTGGCCGCTATAGCCGCGATATTCCTATTTGCATTTTTCGGATATAGATACCAGTATGTAACTCCCGACACCATGGTTTACCTGGACGTCAATCCAAGTTTCGAAATTGGAATCAACCGTGCAGGCAAAGTGGTAGAAGTAGAAGGTGTCAACGACGATGCAAAAGCAGTCATCGAATCCTTATCTTTAGAAAAACTCAGCATTGAAGAAGTGGTGGAAACCATCACACATAAACTCGTTGAGATGAACTACCTCAGATCCGACCAAAATATGATTTTGGTTTCAGTCTACAACAAAGATGAAGACAAACGCATAGCACAAAGTGACACCATTGAAAAAGTCATAAAAATCGAACTTGAAAAAGACCTCATTGAATCAGTCGTACTCTCACAATCCATCAGCGTTAAATCCGATGATGATGACGATGACAAACTTGACGTATCCAAAGGCAAACTGCACTTCATCAACACTTTACTCAGTATGGACTCTTCATTAAACAAAGAAGATTTGGCATCCATGTCAATACAAGAGCTTGTTGTAGTGGCTAACCGCACAGACTTCTCACTGGATGATTACTTTACTGAGAGCGAAGTCAAAGCAATCAAGCAAATATTGTTCTCAGATGATGACGACGATGACGATGACTTTGATGACGACAAAGGCACACGAATCACAGTGGATCAAGCCAGAACCATCGCACTTAAGCAAATCAATGGAACAATCGTTGATACTGACCAAGACGATGACGAATATAAATTTGAAATCACACTTGAAGGCACAAAATATAAAGTTGAAATCAATGCCTACACTGGCGAAATCGTTAAAGTTGAAATGGACGATGATGACGACAGTGATGATCAAGGCACACGAATTACATCAGATGAAGCACGCAGAATCGCTCTTAATCGTGTCAACGGCAACATCGTAAAAATGGATCAAGACGATGACGAATACAAATTTGAAATCACACTTGAAGGCACATTATATAAAATGGAAATCAACGCCTATACTGGCGAAATCGTAAAATTCGAAATGGATGACGATGATGACTCAGATGACGACGATGACTCAGATGACGACGATGACTCAGATGACGACGATGACTCAGATGACGACGATGACGAAACTGATACAGATACCGGCGCTACTCCAATCGGTGATGACTCAGACGATGATTGGGACGATGACGATTCCGACGACGACTCTGACGACGATGACGACTCTGACGACGACAGTGATGATCAAGGCACACGCATTACACTTGAAGCTGCAAAAGCAACCGCACTGAATCGTGTCAAAGGAACAATCGTAGAAACTGAACAAGAAGACGACAAATATGAATTTGAAATCGTACTTGAAGGTACAACATATCAAATCGAGGTCCACGCTTACACTGGTGAAATCATTAAATTCGAAATGGAAGATGATAGTGATGACTCAGACGATGATTGATTTTCAGCGTAGCTGAAAATCACGCGAACGTAGCATTTTGAAAAAATGCAGGAGCGAAAGTAACTATGTTCAAACCGTTAAAGGTTACCTGAACTTTAGTTTTCTCGCGAAGCGAAACCATAATAGCTATCTGCACCTATGTTCCAACTCTCAATAAGCTCACCCAAACTAAAATAATAATAGATCAAAAAGCGCCTCAATCAACAAATGAATGGCGCCTATCCTATCCTCTTAGCCTGCACCCGTCATAGTGCAGGCCTTTTTTTGCCTTTGACTTCATCGCCCTAGAAAAATATTAGTCACATGAACATATGATCCCATACGACTTATTATTTCACTTTTTATTCATATAGCATTATTAGCTTTCTAAAACCTTTTGAGCAATGAAGAATCTTCAAAAAGTCTTCTATACTAGACCTTCTAACCGTTATTCGCTTAAAAGTCTTTCATAGAAGACTATTAAACACTTTGCTGTTACCACCCCAAAAACAATAAAAAAGCCGCATGAGTATCAAACCTCATACGACATTACTATTTCCGTGATCATTTCATCCATCTAGACCTTCGCTTCAGCAGCCTGCTTGAACGTATTCATATCTTTCGTCGTTTGCTTGACAAACATCCCTTGCATCAAGCCAAATAATTTCATAAAACTAGAAAACTTAAATTCATGTTCTGCAATCCACAACGTTTTTTCCCCTTTGGCGACAAAACTATTTCTTGCCCAGTTCTTTACATTCTTTGCCTCATATAAAAAATCAAACCGATCAGGCAATTCCTTTAGAATAATTGTCTCAATAATTTCAGAAGGTTTGCCCTTTGACAGATAAGTCAACTTGCTTTTAGAACCCACCTCGCCCGGCTGACCATCAAGAACTTCGAGGGATCGGAATCCAGGTTGCCACTTCTTCATGAACTCCACATCTTGAAACAGAACCAGCATTTCATCTCTAGGCTTGTTGATTTCAAGTTCAATTTTATATTTCATTGTTTACCTCCTATAATTTTTTGCGAAGCGAAAAATTAGGCGTAGGTATGGTTCTCGCGAAGCGAAACTATACTAGCCTAAAGTAACTATGTTCAGACCGTACAAGGTAGTTCTCGCGAATCGATACTATACTAGCCTATTTATATATTCATGTTTACCCACCTCAGATAGAAACATTTCTAATATGTTTATTCATATAGAAGGTGTTGTTGCAAAATTAACGAGATCTATGGCTGCTGAAACTAAAAAGTGGAAATCAAAATTTTAGTCATGTGAATCTTGAAGAAAGACTAGCGGACATTGATAGATTATCTAAATATTTAAGGTTAAGTGTTAAATTAGTAGTGATTGAATCAGTTTCGGAAATTAAAATGTCAGAAAAACTGACAAAACATGTTGCGATTTCTTACGAGTTGATTTATAATTAACTTAAGGAGTGAACGATATGAAAACCATGTATGAAAGATTAAGGGATTACAGAAAGGCGTTAGGACTTTCACAGAATTATGTTGCAAAACAACTAGGTGTCGCGAGGACAACAATTACCGCTATAGAATGTGGAGATAGAAAAGTTACAACTGAAGAGTTAGAGCGGTTTTCAACTATTTATGGCGTAAGCGCAGATGAAATATTGCATGAAACGAAATCAATAGATGCGGATGCAAAGATGTTTGCTAGAGCTTTTTCAACACTATCGGAAAATGATAAAAAAGAAATTATGAATCTGATTGATTTCAAAAAGAAGTTAAAGGAGTCGATGTTATAGATGCTGAGTGATTATAATTACGAAGACTATTCTGATACAGCTCAGCAGCTCGCAGCACGGATTATTAACAAACTGCGAGAGAGTGAAGAATTAGCATTTCCAATTGATCCCTTCAAGCTGTTGTCTATGAACGGTGTTATGTACCAGTTTAAAGACTTTAAAGAACTTGAAGGGCTTTATATTGTTCCTGATGAAGTTGAAGAAGACATAAACTACTAAAATCATCTTTATTGATAAAAATGATTATTTTAGAACAAGGTTCTGTTGCAAATAACCCATAATTAAAAATGAACCGTACAAATCAAATTGATTTGCTACGGTTCATTTTATTGTATTTCAGTCTCACCTATACTCAATTTTCAATTATCCCTAGCAGTCACCTGTCTCGAAGCAGTAGAAACCTGTGGCTTAGCCACCTGTATCTCCTTAATAACTTGAGTGGCATGACCAATGATTTTCAGCACAGCTGAAAATCACGCGTAGGTAAGTTTTCCAAGGGAAAACTTATTAGCGATAGTAGATATGTTCTCACAATTAAAAACCACCAGAGTCAAGCAATGTGAACACATCTTAAATGTTTGAAATTTTCGTACAATTCCCAGTTTTGGAAAGGACAATTCCTTCCAGTGTCGAATAGTTATATTATGACCTTGCATAAATACATATAGACACAGGAGGAGACTCATGTCAGCAATAACCCTCTCTAAGCTCAGCTTCACCTATGGTACTTACTACAAACCCGTTTTCAAAGACGTCACCGCCACCATTGACACAGATTGGAAGCTCGGACTCATTGGCAGGAACGGCAGAGGGAAGACCACGCTTCTGAAACTGATCCACGGCTCGCTTTCACCTGATATCGGCGAAATCACCAAATCAGTGAAGACCGAGATCTTCCCATACGATTACACCTGCGCATACACAAACACTCTGGACATCCTGAAAGAGAATATTGGTGGATTCAGATCCATGGAGAGTGCCATGACGACACTTCTATCAAATGACGACGAGGAATCCATGATGGAATACGCTCGCATTCAGGGAGAGTATGAAGCACTTGGCGGCTATACCGTGGAAACCGACATACATAAGGAAATTGTAATGCTGGGGCTGGATACCTCATTACTTAAGCGCGACTTCGACACCCTATCGGGAGGTGAGCAGACCAAACTGCTGATCCTCGCCTTGTTCTTGCGTCCCAACCATTTCATATTGCTCGATGAACCCACCAACCATCTCGACATCGAAGGCAAAAGAATCCTTGCGGAATACCTCGCAAAGAAGAAAGGCTTCATCGTCATCACACACGACCGTAAGTTTCTCGATACCACAGTGAACCATATCATAGCCATCAATAAGTCCAACATTACCATAGAAAAAGGCAACTACACCTCATGGCATCACAACAAGACCCTCTATGAAGCATTTGAACTGCGCACTAAAACCAATCTCGAGAAAGAAACCGAAAAACTCGAAGACTCTTCAAAAGACAAACGCCATTGGTCCGGAAGAATCGAAGGCGTCAAGAATCCATACAAAACGCACAACAGAGGAACCGGTGCAAGATCCGCCAGACTCATGAAAAGTGCCAAAATGCTCGAACGCCGAATGGAAAAGCATCTTGAAGCCAAACGAAGGTTGCTGCAAAATTATGAGATGATACAGGATTTCGACATTGACCAGGATGATGTGGATGCACAAAACTTGAGCACACTGAAAAACATATCCTTCGGATATGACGAAAAGATGATCCTCAGTGACATCAATATGAAAATCAACAAAGGCGATGCCATCTGGTTGAAGGGCAAAAATGGCTCGGGCAAAACGACATTGATCAAAATCATCACCGGAGAAATTCAGAATTTCAAAGGAGAACGCACCGTTTCAGAAGATTTGATTCTAGCAGAAAGCAAACAATTGCCAATTTGGCAATTCGGACAAATAAAGGAACATTTGAATGAAAGCGACATCGACGCAGACCGGTTCAAAGAACTGCTAAAACGCTTCGATCTACCCGATGAACTGTATGATCGCCCAATAGAATCCTTCAGTAGCGGTGAACAAAAGAAGATCGACATCGCGAGGGCACTGTCCACTAAGAACCATTTGCTCATTCTGGATGAACCCCTCAATTACATGGACATCCAGTTTAGAGGTCAGCTCGAAAAGGCAATGATTGATTACAAACCCACTGTGGTTTTCGTTGAACATGATGAATGGTTCGGAGAGGCTGTGGGGAGTAAGGTGATTGAAATTTAGGAGATGCATTGTCACCCTAAGACTTCAGTTTTATAAGGACCACTGTATCAAAATTCACTTCAAGGGAAAGTTATGCAAAGAGAACCTTGAGGGGTGTGGTAAAATTGAGGGGAATGGAAGAATTGGGAAAAATGGAAAATGCATGATACTTATTTTTGAGGAGGACAACATGTTACTAAAGTCAATTAAGCAGAACATAATGAGCATCGGAAAAAGTATTGATGGTCCAACATTTATAAAACCCTTTGAAGGTAGAACTGAAGTAATAGAAAAACTGGAGCAAATGGCTGAGGTTATCAAAGAAGAAAACATTCTTGAGAGTATCAAGTACGAATTATACGCCATAAAATCAGGAGATTTCGGCGAAAAAAATGTGGAATTCGAACTTAAAAATAGCTATATTCCAATGCTTTGTTTGCATAACGTGTACTTAGAACACAAAGGATTGACCGCTCAGATGGACTATGTGATCATAACGAGCAAGTTCATATGTATTCTCGAGACAAAATTGCTTAATGGTAATATTGACATCAACAACAAAGGAGAGTTCACCCGTACTTTTAAGAATTCAGCAGGTAAGACATTAAAAAAAGAAGGTATGTATAGCCCAATTACTCAAAATCAGAGACATGTGGATCTGTTACAGAGATATTTAGTGGACAAGAAACTGATCAAAAGTACACCTGTGTTGTCACTTGTCGTTTTAGCAAATCCAAAAACCATTGTATTTGACAAATATGCAACTAAAGATGTTAAAAATAAAATTGTCCGTGCGGACCAATTGAAAGTGATCTTAGAGAAAATGATGAAAACTCATAATGAGGTCAATTTGGCTGTATTAATGATGCAAGAAATCGCTGATGAGTTGATTACAAACTCAATTGAAAGACCTGATCCAATAATTGCAAAGTATGAAATGTATTTACCTAAAGAAAAACCTGTTCAACCTATACCGGAGCCAAAAGCTGAACCTATTGCTCCACCAATCTCTACGCCAGTCCCTGCATCAAAACCTGCAACTGGACAAGCACCACCAGTTACCACCAGCAATATTAAGCTCTATAATGCACTCAAACAATACAGATATAATACATCAAAAGCAGAGAATGTTAAGGCTTACGTTGTTTTCAACAATGCACAAATGGAAGAGATTATCGAAAAATTACCTCGTAGTAATGATCAACTCTTAAAGATCAGCGGATTTGGATCAGTAAAAGTTGAGAAATATGGAGATGGAATCATAAATCTAGTAAAGACTCATGGATAATATTGAGTTTTCAGAATAATTATTCAATTTGCATAATGTTATTTCATCATATTATGTTACAATGATCCCAACTGGTAAATATGGAAGTCAGAACACTTTGGGGGAACTGATGAATAATAGATTTACTGGAAAAAGGATGCAATTTAATATGATAATACAATTTCGCCTTCTCACATGAATCATGTGTTAAGGTGATTTGTCGTGCTCATAATTAGTAACGATGACGTTCGAAGGAGCTATTTATGGATAGGAAAGCGTTACTTGATGCAGTTGAAAACATAAACATATGGAAAAAGCATTCTCAAAGGGCACCACATAAACCTTTGTTGATTTTGTATGCATTGGGTCGCTTTCAAACCGAGCGATCAGAGCGTTTCGAGTATGAAGAAATCAAAGATTCGCTAAAAGGTTTATTAATAGACTTTGGTCCTAATAGAAAATCATACGACACAAAAGATCCTTTCGTTAGATTACAGAGAGATGGAATTTGGCACCTTAGTATTGAGAGAGACAGCATCGAACTCAATGATCGTTGGTTACTAAACAATCATGTGACCGGTGGTTTCAATTCTGAAGTTCTGAATCTGATCAAACAAGATGATAATTTGATCAGAGTGATTGCAGAAAACATACTGGACAGTCATTTTCCTGAGTCCATCCATGAAGACATACTTAGTGCAGTGGGACTCGACTTAAGTCATACCACTAGACGAGTAAGAAAACGGGATCCGAAGTTCAGAGACAAAATTCTTAGGGCTTATGGGTACAGTTGCGCAGTGTGCGGTTTCAATGTACGGATGGCACATCAATTGGTTGGTGTAGAAGCTGCACATATCAAATGGCATCAAGCAGGCGGACCAGACATAGAAAGCAATGGTTTGGCACTCTGTTCAATGCATCATAAACTGTTTGATCATGGCGTATTTACAATAAATAATGATCGTCGTTTTATCGTTTCTCAAAATGCGAATGGTTCAAATGGACTGAATGAATGGTTGATGCAATTTCATGGTAAAGAAGTTCGAGGTCCAAATCAGGATATATATGTGCCAAGTGAAGATTACTTACTGTGGCATGTTAAAGAGGTTTTTAAGGGTGATGGCAGGTATTGATGAATTATAATTAAGAATTCAGATTGAAGGTGAGTGGTATGAATAAGCAAGTTAATGTTCCAAAATATCGTGAATTAATTAATCCAACATTTCAATCACTGCATGAATTGGGTGGGTCAGGTACTAATGATGAAATATGTGAAAAGGTTATAGAATTACTAAAATTATCAAATGAAGTTATCGACGAATCACATTTAGGTAGTGTTACTCAAACGGAGCTGCAATACCAACTCGCATGGGCGAGAACTTATCTAAAAAACTATGGAGCAATTGAAAGTAGTGCCAGAACAGTTTGGTCAATCACTCCCCAATTTTCAAGAAAAGAAGTGCTTGATGTAAAAAAAGTAATGGCTGCAACCGGGAAAAAGAAAGTTGCTGACCATCCAATTATAAACGAAGATATTATAGCAGAATCAGAAAAACCTTTCGAAGCAAAACAATGGCAAGAGAAGCTCTCATTGGTTTTGTTACAAATGGATCCATATGCATTTGAGAGGCTTACCCAAAGATTATTAAGAGAATGTGGATTTGATGATGTTAAAGTTACTAAAAAGTCTGGTGATGGAGGCATTGACGGTACAGGTAAACTCAAAATCAATGGAATATTCAGCTTTAATATTGCTTTTCAATGTAAGAGATAATAAGGTAAGGTATCTTCATCAGATATAAGGAACTTTAGAGGATCATTGTCAACTGATATAGAAAAAGGTGTATTTATTACTACTGGAACTTTTTCAAGAGACGCAATTAACGAAGCTACTACTTTGGGTAAACAGCAAATAGATTTGATTGATGGAGAAGAATTTATTACAAAACTTGCAGAATTCAGTATTGGGGTTAAGCCAGTGATTGATTACGAGATAGATGAAGATTATTTCATCAACATTTAGCTTACCAAATCAATACTCTTTAATAATATTTGGATTGCTTGGAGGTAAAGAATATTGAAAGAGAAAATTTTAATTCCCTATGCACCAATTTTGGTCGAGTCCACAAGATCAATAGGTTACTCTTTTGAAGCTGCATTAGCGGATATCATCGATAATAGCATTGGAAAAAATGCAAAAGAAATTAATGTGAGATTTCGATCAGCATCTCATCCCTATGTTGCGGTAATTGATGATGCACAAGGTATGGATGAGGAAGAGTTGGAAACCGCTATGAGATATGGTAGTAAAAGTTCCTTGGATGAACGTGATGAGAGGGACTTAGGACGATTTGGATTGGGTCTGAAAATGGCTTCAATGTCTCAATGTAGAAAATTGACTGTCATCTCAAAGAAGGAAGGGAAAATACATGCAGCACAATGGGATTTGGATCATATTGTGAAAAAGGGCGATTGGTCACTATTAAGATTCAATAACCAAGAAATAAAGAATTTGCTTTTGGTTGATGAACTAAAAAAACAGGCAAGTGGAACTATAGTAATTTAGGAAGAGTTCGACCGTTTATCAAATGGCTCATCAAATCTTCAGAAGATACTTGATGAAAAGATGGATTTGGCGAGTTCTCATATTGCATTGGTTTTTCATCGCTTTTTAGGAACGGACAGCAATTTTAATAATATAAAGATATTCTTTAACAACTCAAAAGTGTCACCGATTGATCCATTTTTATCAACTAATGCGGCAACTCAACCGCTTATAGAACAATCTATAAAAATTGGAAATAGCGAAATTAAAGTAAAACCATATATCTTACCTTATTTGAGCAAACTGACATCAAAAGACAAGAAACAAATTGGAGATATTAATGATCTAAGACAGAATCAAGGGTTTTATGTATATAGAAATAAAAGATTGATTATCTGGGGAACGTGGTTCCGATTAATTAAGCAATATGAGTTGAATAAATTGGCTAGAGTAAGAGTTGACATACCGAATACTTTAGACTCAATTTGGGAGATTGATATAAAAAAGTCATCTGCTTCTCTACCAGATATAATAAAGAAAAATCTTGTTGCAATTGTTGAAACTACTGTTGGAAAAAGTGAAAGAGTATACAAATACCGTGGAAGAAAAATTAAATCGGATGATATTCAACATGTTTGGAATGCAGTTGACAATAGGGGGAACTTCCAATATTTAGTTAATAGAGATTTGCCACTTTATAAATCTTTAGAAGAAAAACTAGATGAAAAAAGCTTAGGATATCTAGATTCATTGATTAAAACAATTGAAGATGCTTTTCCTTATGGTGATGTATATTATAGACTTGCAAAAAACGAAAGTAGTATCAGTTCTGAAAGCCTTGAATATGAGGAAGCACATAGAATTGCATTGGATATGGTTGAATCAATTAGTAATTCAGGTGCTGATTTGAATCAATTTATTTTGAGCATGTCAAATATCGATTTTTTTATTAAGTATCCTGAAGTAATTTCAGCTATCAAGGAGGAGTTTTTACATGAATGATAATCAGAATAATGTAATTTCGCACGTCATGATGCAAATTGAACCGAATTCTGTAATAAGTGAAGAAATGATAGCAAATTTAGTGAATATTTTTGCTCTAGTAAATCCTTTAAGTGATGATGAAAAGATTGAAACTATTTCAGCACTACATTCTAAATTAGCTATTAGAATGGACAGAGGATCCTATGTAAAAGAAAAAGATCATGTGACCTGGTACTATACTGCTAAAAGAAATCTTCCAACGGTATATTGGGACAGATACCGCACATATTTGTTCAAATATGCGAATTTAAATTCTGATGTGATTGATTCTCTTGACTCTTCAACAGATGAAATGATGGACTTGTTATGTGATCCTAGAAGCGAATTCCACTTTCAAAGAAAAGGGCTCGTGATTGGTGACGTTCAATCCGGAAAAACTGCAACATATACTGCGTTGATCAACAAAGCCGCAGATGCTGGTTACAGAATAATAATTTTATTGACGGGAACAATCGAAAAATTAAGAAGGCAAACTCAGGGACGATTAGATGAAGGCTTTATTGGATTGGATAGCACAGCCTTCAATCGAGATAAAGATACAGTTCTTGTTGGAGTAGGAAATATCAATCCCAGCATATCAGGTTGGGCAGTGACATCAACATCAAGTGACTTTAATACTTCAACGGGATCAAAATTGAGTGGAAAGTTATCAGGAATAAACGATCCTGTTCTATTTGTTCTTAAGAAGAACAGTAGTGTACTCAGTAAACTAGAACAATGGCTAAGACTATACAATGCAAATCCAGCGGATAAAAAGATACATTTACCAATGCTTTTGATAGATGATGAAGCAGATAATGCTTCAGTTAACACAAAAAATGAGGACTCACCAACTACGATTAATGCAAATATTAGAAAACTACTCAAGTTGTTTGTTAAGTCAAACTATGTTGGTTTTACTGCAACTCCATTCGCAAATATATTCATCGATCCTGAATCAAACCAAGAAATGTTGGATGATGATTTGTTTCCTAAAGATTTTATATATGCCTTGGAACCACCGACAAATTATGTTGGTGCAAGAAGTATGTTTTCTGAGGATGGAAAATACACCTTCATGCTGAAGGAAAATGATGATTGTGAGTACTATCTTCCATTCAATCACAAGAAGGATGATGTGCTTAATAAGATTCCAGGTAGCATGAAAGAAGCGATTGCATCATTTTTTATTGGAAATGCTATCAGGGATTTAAGAGGACACAATAATAAGCATCGTACTATGCTTATTAATGTAAGCCGTTTCATTGACGTTCAAGAAAGTATAAGCAAAGTTGTTGACAGTTTTGTAAGAGAATGCCAAAGAGAAGTCAAAAATTATCATTTAATTGGTGAAGAGGCTATGCAATATGATACTTTTACATTTATGAAACATGTATTTGATAAGCATTTTGCGAGTATACCAAAGCTTGAATATAATTGGGAAACTATTCAAAGATCATTACACGAAGCAATCGCGTCAATTGTTGTAAGAACGGTAAACGGGGGAAATGCTTCGAAAAACTTGAATTATGATGAGTGTGAAGAAGACGGGTTAAGATTAATAGCTATTGGAGGATATAGTCTTTCCAGAGGATTAACACTGGAAGGTTTATTAATAAGTTACTTTTATAGAAATTCGAAAATGTATGATACTTTAATGCAAATGGGTAGGTGGTTTGGATATCGTGATGGATATTCTGATATATGTCAAGTATGGATGAGTGAAACAGCTATTGACTGGTATAGTTATATATCGGTTGCATCTGATGAGTTAAGACGTGAAGTCAGAAGAATGCAAGCAGACAATCGCACACCAATGGATTTTGGGTTATGTGTTCGTTCTGATATCAATGCATTATTAGTTACTGCCAGGAATAAAATGAAAACAGCAACTAATCATACAATGGCAGTCAGCTTAAACGGCAAAGTTGTGGAAACCCCATTTATTCATTTGGATAAGGAAATTGTAGCCTTAAATTATTCTCTGACAGAGTCCTTCATTTCATTATTGAAAAATGATGGCTATGACATTGCTACAGATGATTCATTAGAACTGAAGAATAATCAAATACTTAATCTTCCAAAAGCTTATATCATTGATTACTTAAGTGCATATAGAAGCCATTATTTAAATATGGATTTTAAAGTAAGTGATCTGGTAGGAATCATTAATGATAACGTTAATGGAACTTTAGATAATTGGGATGTAGTTATTGCAAACGGGAACGCTGATCCAGCTGAGAGAATACTTGGCGTTGACATTAAATTGGTTGAAAGAAAATTCGGAATAAGAGAGGAAGCAAAAGCGTTGCAACTCTCAGGAAAAAAATCTAGATTAGGGAGTCCTAATTTAGCAAAGGGTGGGTTAACTCATTCAATTGTTAAAGAAATCGAAGATGCCGAAAAAAAATTGTTTAAAATTGGTGATGAGAAAAAAACTTTTGCCCAAGAGTTGTATTTTAGATCTGGAATCAGAAGAAATCCATTACTTGTTATTTATCCTGTGAAACTGAAGCCGTTGAGTAAAAATGCTGACAATGTTGATAAGCATGACGACATTAAAGCGAAGATAGTAAATGAATATAAAACGCCGATAATTGGACTAAGCATTGGATTTCCACAAATACACGGTTTTGAATCGGAAGTATATCAATATAAGATCAATCTTATAAAATATCGTGAACTTATTGAAATGGACCATGGTTATGAGGAGGAGGATGAAATCTTAAAT
>JAWSUW010000087.1:0-15181 GCA_033549245.1 Bacillota bacterium
CAACCATTTCTTCTTTTAGTAAATCTTCACCGGTATTCAGTTCGTGATCGTATAATCGTTCACGAAAGCGGCTGAAGGTGCGATCACTGAAGGGTTGTTCCTTAAAACTGGTGGTGCGTAGTGCTACTTGAAACCGGACATCGCACAGGATGGATTCCAGCAAATCTTCGTCTGTTAAATTAAACAGTTCTTTGATGATGAGTGCACCGATGATGGCGTTGACGGGTGTGTTGGGTCGGGTAGCCAGATTGTCGCTGTACAAGACCGCAAACCGTTTTTCGTTGATCTGTGGAAAAATGATCTCTGAAAAACCGGCTGACCAGGATTTCTCAACAAATTTCTTAACACGGGGCGGCAGGTTAAGCAGTGCATCTTCCATGTTGATTTGTTGGATAGCATTGGGTTTGAAAGCCATAATATCCACCTTTCCGAATCACCTGTGATACCTTTATTATATCACAAATATGGCGGAAAGTGTTGATATTGCAATGCTTTTAAGGTATATGTTGGGTGTGTAAAAGGTAGTTGATGTTAGTTCTTTAAGTTGTTCAATGAGTATCCACTGGTGTGAAAATTACTTTTGACACCTAAACCAATTTTTATTCAAGACTTTTTTTCTGGTGCTGTTGAAGCAGTTTCATGAGCATCAAATTTTATCCTCAGACACACCAGCTACTCGGAGCCGTGAGAGGATTCGGATTCCGCTTTCCTAGCTGCGGCTTTCATTCTTCTGATCGAAGCCTGTGTTATGTGATAAGGAAGGCCTCTAATGAATCAGCTTGTTTTTTGAAGATTCCGCTCCAGATAGGACTTACACTCGTCTTTCTTCATTTCCAGTTCGCATTCCTTGCTACCTTCATCCACCTCCTGGATAGACGTTCTGGCAGAATCAAATATTCAATTCTTTACGTCAGTTTTTGTTGTCAAGTTAGACGGCAACTTATTATAAGCCAATCAAATACTCATATTACTTGTTTATAGTATTATTATTTTATAAGCCTAAGGCGTTGTTGATTAAAATAATCTTTGTTCGGTGGACAGGGTAAGACTTCTCAGTGATTAACCAGCTGTTGCAGATTCTGTGAGGACTATTGCAGTCTGAGCAAATTCCTGTTCTTTGGCATGGGGTTTTGATGTCCGCATGTCTCTTTGCGTTTAGCGGAGCGGCTATTGAGCGAATTCGCGCAAAAGCAGCGTCCATGTTTTTGACAATTTTATTCACACCGGAAAAAATAACCACTTTGCGGGGACCGAAGGCTATACCGGCAATTCGGTTGCCGATCATATCCAGATTGACAATCTGCCCATTCATGGTGATGGCATTGGAGCCGGACAAAAAGAGGTCGGCAGACAGAGCTTTTTTCCGGTTGTTTATCTGTTCTCGATGGCTCAAATGTGCTCCAAAAGTTTGAATAAGTTCGACTTCTGGTGACTGCCTCAATTTGGATAGGATATCCAGACTGTGGAGGGTTAACGAATCGCCCCAGGAGACCTTATGGGGCTTTAATTCCTGAAAGATTTGATTCCAAAACAACTGCTCAGCAGCTTGTTGCGTAGGAACTAACCAGACTTCAAACCCATTGTTTCTCAGCGCTTCAATGGTTTGTTGCACCATTGTATCCGGTATTTTGATCTGATTTGTCATTTTAACGACCACCTTCTCTGGTTTTTTATTTTAATTTGTTCCGTCTTTTATAATCTTCTGAACGATTTATTCTTCCAATTTTAATTATAGCAAATACCTGGATGGTAAGTTCGGTCTGTGGATAAAGAGGTTCGCGGCATTGGGAGGATGAGGCACAAGCTTTTTATTACAGGAGCATAAATTTTATTCACGAAACTTAAGTTTTTGAGGTAGTGCATCTTATTTTTCGACTACGCTTGCTGGAATATCGATACATATTAGCGATCTGAGGATAATTCCTTCAATAATACATATTCCTCATAGTCAAAAAAACAATATTCTCGACATGAATAATCGCCCTAATTCCATGAGCATGGTGCTTAGATATACACTGAAAGTTAGTAGGCGGAGAAAAGTGTGTAAATATTAAATGTATTCAAAAATTTTATTGCATATTAGCGCAAAATAATATATTATATTACATAAGATAATATATTATTTTGCATAACAGTGACCGTCTAATAAGAGACTGTTGTCCGAATTCTTCAATGAATTGGCTTGCAACAGCTGATCCATATTTTGATAAGAATTTAACGGTAAATAACCAAATGTCTATATAGTTCAATTGATCCGATGAAATTAACAGTAATCTCAATCTTTTCTTAATATTTGGTTACTTTTGGAGGTGCGTTTACATGAAAAAGCATAAATTAAATAACAAAGAAATAAAAAGTAAATTAGTATATGATAGGCTCTATCGGAAAATTATCTATGAAGAAATTCCTAACAATACCAAACTGATTGTCAGTGAAATTGCTTATGAATATGGTGTCAGTGAAATTCCAGTCAGAGAAGCTTTAAAACGTCTTAATTCGGATGGATTGATAGATTATATTCCTTTTCGTGGATACATAGTGTCGAATTTTACGTTGGAAAAGCTTAGGGATCTTTGGGTAATCAAGGTGAATTTAGAGCTTTTTGCAAGTAAGCTTGCGGTGGAAACGTTTACGGATAATGATATTAAAACACTTAATGAAAACATAAGAAAAACTAAAGAATTGATTCATAATGAGGAATATCATAAGTTTTTTCGTCTAAATAAGGATTTTCATTTAATTTTCTGTGGAATTTGTGGGAATAGCTTATTAGTGGACATGATAAAAAGCCTGTGGGATAAAACAGAAAAGTTAAGAGGCCCCTATCCTTTCTCCAAAAACGACATATTGGAGTCGGTCAGTGAACATGAAGAGATGATAATGGCTCTGAAAAGCAAAGATGTATCACAAATAGAATTACTTGTACATCAACAAAGAGACAAAATATGGGATAGATATTTTGGAATGTTTGAAAGACATAAATACTTATTAAGATGAGACACGAAAATCAAGTCCGAAAATGCATATAGTTACCTAATGAATATCCCGAATATTCGATCGAATTGGATCGTTGGCAATAATTCCGCGGAAAAATAAAACGGTGATCATTATTTAAAAAGAACAGTCAATGTAAAAATCAAGCAATATCGAATAAACTTAACTTGAAAGATAACAAGAATAGTCTTTATCTGACAAAATACAGAGGCGTATGGGTTGCCTTATTTACCCAAATACATTATGCGAGGATGATTATAAGATGAAAAATGAAAACTTTTACAAAGAGAATGCATGGTGGGCGAGTCCGTATAATGATGCACCAGAGGTAAGAGATAATATGTTGATAGCAGACCGGGTTGAAATACATGATGCAACATTAAGGGATGGCGAACAAACCCCAGGTGTTGTCTTCACTGTGGAGGATAAGATTCGAATAGCAGAAAAACTTAGTGAAGTTGGCATTGAAAGAATTGAAGCAGGGATGCCTGCGGTTTCTGAACTGGACTATAAAGCTGTTAAGATGATATCCAAACTTAACTTACCTTCGAAGATATTTGTTTTTTCGCGCGCAATGGAGAGTGATATTAACATGGCTGTTGAAAGTGGAGCTGAGGGTGTTGTAATCGAAGTTCCAATTGGATATCCAAAATTAAAGCATCAATTTAAATGGACTTGGGAAAATGTACTTGAAAAAAGTGTTGAAAGTATTAACTATGCTAAAAAACAAGGTCTATACACTGTTTATTTTCCATATGATACAACAAGAGCTCGTTACGATGACTTGACTAATCTTATGGATGGTATCATGAAAAATTCTCCGCCAGATTCAGTTGGTGTTGTTGATACGGTGGGGTGTGCGCTTCCGCAGACAATGCAATATTTGGTTAAAAAAATGAAAAAATTAACAGGAGGTTTACCTGTAGAAGTTCACACACATAATGATTTTGGAATGGGTGTCGCAACTGAAATCGCTGGTGTATCCGCTGGTGCTGAAGTTATTCATTCGTGCGTCAACGGACTGGGTGAAAGAACTGGGAATGCTGCGACTGAGGAACTAATGGTTTGCCTGAAAGTATTGATGGGGATTAATCACCATTACAAACTCGAAAAATTGATGGATTTATGTAAGATGGTTGAAGATATTTCAGGCGTAAAACTAGCAAAAAATAAGCCTGTCTCAGGTGAAAGAAATTACGTCAGGGAATCGGGAATTGGTATTGATCTAGTGCTGAAACAACCATTAGCAATGTTTGCAACTGATCCTCGATATTTTGGTCGATCAGGTGAAATTGTTCTTGGTAAAAAGAGTGGCAAAGCTTCAGTCGACTACTATTTAGATAAGTTGAATATTCAAGTTAGCGATGAAGCGATTGAAGAAATTTTAAATCGAGTAAAGAAAATAGGTGCCGAGAAAAAGGGTCTTGTAACTCTGGAAGAATTCCGAATTATCGTTGAGGACTATAAATAGCTGTCAGCAGCACAGTAATTAATCTATTAATGCCATAAAAAGTTTCTTAATTACTGTTATCCAATATGGAATTAACTCACGGATGAAATGCTGAAGTTATTCCATAATAATGTGAGGTGTTTGGCGTGAGATTATTCGAGTATCAAGCAAAACAAATATTTGCCAAATATGGAATTGATATACCCAATGGACAACTTGTGGAGACACGTAATGCAACATGTCATTCTGCAAAAGATATAGGGTATCCTGTCGTGTTAAAAGCACAAGCTTTGGCAGGTGGAAGGGGTAAGGCAGGGGGCATTAAGATCGCGAATAATGATAAGGAAGTAAAAGAAAATGCCGAGATATTACTGAATATGGATATAAATGGGGCAGCTGTTAGTTCGATATTGGTGGAAGAAAAAGTTGACATTGAAAAAGAAATATATTTTTCTATAACAATGGACAGAGCTGCCAAAAGGCCGGTCGTAATCCTCTCCGCTGAAGGTGGTATGGACATTGAAGAAATTGCTAAATCAAGCCCCGATTCGATCATTAAGGAATGGGTTGATCCAACCCATGGATTTCATTCTTACCATGCGATTGATCTATTCAAAAGAGCCAACTTTTTTGGCGAATCTTTGAAAAATCTGTCTCGAATGGCTGCAGTATTATATACAATATTCTGCGAATATGAGGCGGAACTTGTTGAGATTAATCCCCTGGTAATAACCAGTGATGGAAGAATTCTGGCGGTAGATGGTAAAGTGATTCTTGATGAGAATGGGAAGGGAGTCAAAGAATTTCTAATCCAGGAAGATGCTGTTCGAGATGAGGAAATAATGCGATATGTACCACTTAGTGGTGATATTGGCATATTAGCCAATGGTGCAGGTTTGACCATGATGACGATGGATGTTGTTGCTCACTATGGAGGCAGCCCTGCTAATTTCCTGGAAATTGGAGGAGAATTATATAAAAAATCTGAAGAGGCATTGGATTATCTTCTTTCCACTAAAAACTTAAATGGTGTTTTTGTTAATTTATTTGGAGCTTATGCCAGGACGGATGTCATCATAGAAGGAATTTTGCGAAGTCAAATAAAGCATAAAACCAATATTCCTTTTGTGTTCAGAGTGAGGGGAACAGGCGAGGAACGAGCAAGAAAACTTTTAATGGAGCACTTGAATATCGTTCCATATGATGAATTGGATGAAGCAGCAAAAGAAGTTGTCATAAAAGCGGAAGATCATAGAAAGAGAAGGGTGTAAAAATGTTACTGTCAAAAAATAAGAAAGTATTAATCCAAGGGATAACAGGCAAGGAATCACGGTACTGGGTAGAGAAAATGAGTGATTACGGCACAGATATTCAAGCAGGGGTAGCCCCTGGCAAGGGTGGCCAGTCAGTAGTGGGTATTCCCGTTTATGACAGTGTCAAAGAAGCTGTAAAGCAACATGCCCTAAACACCTCGCTGTTGTTTGTTGCGCCATCTCTGGTTGAAACAGCAGCAATGGAAGCAATTGATGGAGGGATAAAAGAGATTATCATACTCGCGGATGGAGTTCCTGTTCACAATACAATGAGATTGCTATCTTATGGATCAAAAAATGGAGTAAGAATAATAGGCCCGAATACACCTGGATTGGTCTATCCGGGATTTAGTTCTATTGGAATTATGCCAGCCTGGCTCTCACATGTATTTAAACCAGGAGAGATAGGAATCGTTAGTAGAAGTGGCAGTTTAGGTAACGAAGCATCATACCAGGTTGTACAAGCAGGCTTTGGCATATCTCATTTTATTGGAATAGGCGGCGATCTCCTGGTGGGGACAACCACAGTGGAGGTATTAGAAGAATTTGAAAAAAATGATGACATAAAAGGTGTCGTATTGGTAGGAGAATTAGGTGGCAATATGGAAGAACAGGCAGCTGGCTTTATCCGCACAATGCATAAGCCTGTCGTTGCCTTAATCGCAGGGAAAGCATCACCCATAGGTGTATCCATGGGACATGCAGGAGCAATTGTTGAAGGAACGGAAGGGTCCGTAGAGAGTAAACAAAAAATTTTAGCAGAGAATGGTGCTTATATAGCCAATACACCTTTTGAAATTGGTGCATTACTAAAATCGCATATAACATAATAGAGATTTCCCTTAATTGAATTTTCATTCAGCAAAAATTTAATCTTCTGGCGGTGAACAGTATTGGGAAATAAAATATTTTCTAGAAAGAATCTGTACATTTCCATAGCTGTTGCAGCCCTGCTGTTGATCCACTTGCTGCCACAACTACCTGCATTGATCAGAAATGGGGAAGAGATCGCGCTAACCAATGAAGGAAAGTCGACGTTAGCCGTATTGACTTTTTCAGTAATTCTTTGGGTGACTGAAGCTATTCCATTTCCGATTACCGGGCTGGTCTCACTCTTATTGTTACCCCTCATTGGTTCAATACAGTTTAGCCAGGCGGTGAATATGGGTTTTGGGAATACAATTGTGGTTTTCTTCATTGCAGTTATGACAATTTCTGCTGCTTTAACATATTCTGGCTTAACCAATCGTTTAGCATTGATGATGCTGAGTAAAATTGGGTTAAGGTCGGATTTGGTAATCCTATCGTTTTTTATTGTTGGAGCAGTGCTTTCCATGTGGGTTACCAACATGGCAGTTGCAGCTATGCTCCTTCCAGTTGGCATTGGAATCCTTAAGGAAGCAAAGATGGAGCCACTTAAAAGCAATTTTGGAAAATGTTTAATGATTTCAATCGCTTGGAGTTGTGCCATAGGGGGGATCGCCACACCGGTAGGAAATGGTGCCAATATTTTAGCGATGGGTTATCTAAGAGATTTGGCCGGTGTTGAAATTACTTTCATTAAATGGATGTCAGTAGGATTACCGGCTACGGTCCTAATAACAATACCTGCCTGGTTTAGTTTGTTGAAGATATTTCCACCTGAAGTAAAAGAGCTTCCCCTGTCGAAGGATAAAATTAGTCAGGATTTAAAAGAACTGGGAGATTTGAACCATAAAGAAAAATGGACATTAATCATTTTTTCCGTAGCAGTATTTCTATGGTTATTTGATCCATTAATCAAAAGCACATTCAATTTTTCGCTTCCCACAGAAGTAGTCGCTTTGATCGCCGCAGTTTTATTGTTTTTACCAAGTGTGAATGTCTTATCGTGGAAAGAAGCTGAAGGGATCATTGACTGGGGCGCAATAGTGCTTATTGCGTCAGGTTTATCAATAGGCATGAGTCTTTATGAAACGGGAGCTGCAAGATGGCTGGCCTGGGCTACATTATCAAACATTGGAATGCTGTCGGTTCCTGTAAGGATATTTGCGGTGGTTCTGATCGTAGAACTTCTAAAAATAAGTTTCTCCAGCAATACGGTTACTGGCCTCATTATAATTCCTATAGTCATTGCATTATCCGTAGAATTAGGACTTGACCCGTGGCTGGTAGCTGGACCTGCGGCTATAGCGACATCACTCGCTTTCATATTAATTACATCAAGTCCAACAAATGTGATTCCTTATTCAGCCGGATATTTTACTATTAGAGATTTCGCAAAAGCCGGCATAGCTATTACTTTAATTGCAGCTATATGCGTAACAATTTCATTTGTTGTTTTCGGAGTTATAATTCCTGGTTGATAGAAAGAAGCTGTTCTGATGATTGGAGTGAGGACATAATTTCTTCTAAGATAAAGCTGACAATGCCTGATTCCAACCAATATTCTTTCTCAGATCAATTTTCACGATAATCGTTGTCAGTGTCGAGGGAGGTGATAAATTTCAAATTCGATAGCAGAATGGCAGGATTGATGACATGTATTGTATTACGATGAGAGAATCTGTAAAGGGGGTTTGCTGGCAATGTGAAGAAACGGCTGAAACATTTCTGCCCTGGCCATGTGTACTCTGTATTATGAATATAGACCAGCTTGAGGATCGTCAGGAACAACAATATTTAAAACATTTGTGCCTGGTGCACAACGAAAGGAGTTTATAATGATGAAGAGATCGTTTAGTATCATTTTAGTAGTTGCGATGGTTTTTACCGTTTTTGCATTTGCCGGCTGTAGCAGCCCAGCACCGGTGGCTCCTGCACCAACTGAAGCTCCTGAAACACCTGAAGCTCCTGAAGCACCAGAAACACCATCAATTGATTATCCAACCCGTAATATAACAGTTTTAGTTCCTTTTTCAGCAGGCGGCAGCACTGATTTGCTGGCGCGAATAATTACTGACCCGCTTAGTCAGAATCTGGGAGCACCGATGGTTGTTGATAACAGGCCAGGTGGGGGAGGCGCTATAGCGATGAATGCTTTAGCGGCAGCTGCTCCAGACGGCTACACAATCGCACTCACATCTTTAGGCCCAGCAATGTTAACACCCAATCAAGGTGACGTCGGATACTCAGATGAGGAATTTGCACCTATCACTCAAGTTTCCTTTTTGCCCAGTATGCTCTTCATTGGTGCAGATAAGGGCTTCACTACCTTGGCTGAACTTGTTGAAGCAGCCGAGGAAGATTTTGGCGCAATGACATACTCCACTTCAGGCGCAGGAGGAACGGGTCACGTCGCTTGTGAATTATTTCTGGCTGAATTAGGAAAACCGGGATTGTTTAACATGGTGCCATTTGACAGTGGTACTGAGGCCACGACAGCTGTACTTGGGGGACATATTGACTTTAGTTTTGGTGATGCGGGGGACACAGCCGACTATATAGCAGATGGTACTTTGATAGCGCTTGCCATAGCATCTGAGGAAAGAGATCCTATGTTCCCTGATGTTCCAACGTTTAGAGAACTCGGATATGATGTTATCATCGGACCTTGGTGGGGATTTGCAGCACCTGCCGGAACGCCGGAAGAAATCCTCGCAATTCTGGATGAAGGTATCAGGGAGGTTATTGAAGATCCAGAAGTTGCTGAGCAAATGATCAGAATTAACAATCCTGTAGTATACCGCAACACTGCTGAATTTACCGCCAAATGGCATGAAGATTTTGAGATGTATCGTACTATTATTGCTGAAATACAAGCTAATCAATAACACTTAGGCTATTTTATAACTCCGAATTTAAACCAGGTATCCGTCGCAGTCAAGCACCAAATTCATATGAGTGTTTGGCTGCACGGGTATTTTATTTAAACAATCAGACAAAGGTGGTTATATGAAAAAAATTCCAATAGTGTTTATCGTTGCAATTATGTTTTTTATTGGGGGGTTGGGAATGCTGATTGTGGCATTGAAATTACCACTCGATTCTCCTGTTACAACAATAGGCGGTCCGGGGACTTTCCCAGCATTAGTTCTAATCGTTTTAATATTCTTTTCGGGTCTCTTGATGTTGGTGGAATATAGAAAAATGAAAAATGATTCTGTGGTACTATTAAAATTTGAAAAGGGAGACTTGAAAAGAATCCTGTTGGTGGTTACCGTTTCTTTCATTTATTTACTGGTCATTGAGGCAACAGGTTACCTAATAGCTACTTTTGGATTTACTGCCATGTTACTATGGTTATTTGGGTTGAGAAAAAAAGTTTCTTTTGCCGTGATAACAATAGTATATCCGCTAATTATTTTCTTTGTTTTTAAAATGCTGTTGAAAATTCCATTACCGTAATTATTGGGAGGTGAGTGTGATGTTTGCTTTGTCAAACATAATGTTTTGTTTTCTCGGTACCTGTATTGGCATTGTTTTTGGAGCGATTCCTGGATTAACAACCACAATGGCCATTGCACTGTTTTTGCCTTTCACATTTGGTATGGCCCCGGTACCGGCATTTGCTCTTCTATTAGGCCTTTATGTTGGTGGAGTTTACGGTGGATCCATCACAGCCATTCTAATCAATACTCCCGGTACTCCAGCAGCGGCAGCGACAGCACTTGACGGCTATCCTTTGGCGAAGCAGGGAAAGGCGCTTGAGGCTTTGTCATTGGCGACGATCGCTTCCTTCATCGGTGGCATTTTCAGTTGTATCGTTTTAATTCTGCTGGCTCCTCGACTAGCTACAGTGGCTTTAAAGTTCGGCCCGCCAGAATACTTTGCGATAAGTCTTTTCGGGTTGAGTATGGTGGCTACACTATCATCGAAAAATATGATGAAAGGAATAATTGCGGCCTGTTTTGGTCTGCTTATAGCCACAGTAGGTATCGATCCTATTACAGGTTCACATAGGTTTACTTTTGGCACACTTCAACTGGTAGCGGGAATAGAGCTTATTCCAGCTTTGATCGGTTTATTTGCCATTTCTGAGGTCCTTACAAAACTCGAAACGATTTATAGAGACAAAGGTATTGGAACTATGGAAAAAATTAAAGGTAAGTTCATAAGCATGAAAATACTTAAAGCAAATATATTTAACTTTCTCAGATCTTCTGTCATCGGAACAGTCATAGGGATTATTCCCGCAACAGGTGTAGGCATGGCGAACTGGATTTCCTATAACGAAGCCAAAAGAATGACGAAGGACCCGGATCTTTTTGGCGAAGGCTCTTATGAGGGAGTTGCCGCTTCTGAAACTGCCAATAATGCAGTTACAGGCGGCGCGCTTGTTCCACTATTGACATTGGGAATTCCTGGAGATGTTATGACTGCAATCTTGTTGGGTGCTTTAATGATTCAGGGTTTGGCGCCTGGACCGAAACTGTTTCTGGAAAGACCGGAAGTAGTTACAGGCATTTACGGGATGCTGGCACTTGCCAATATTTTTATGCTGGTTATAGGGCTTGGATTGATAAATTTGTTTGTAAAAATTATCAAGGTTCCTGCTAATGTGTTAATGCCGCTTGTTTTGGTTATGTGCTTTATAGGGTCTTATGCACTCCACAACAGATTATTTGATGTCTATATGACATTAATGTTTGGCGTGATCGGTTATATATTAATTAAGGCAAAATTTTCACTGCCACCGATTTTGCTTGGAATTATATTGGGCCCACTGATTGAAGCAAACTTCAGGCGAGCAATTACGATGTCGCGCGGAAACTTAAGCATCTTTTTCCAACGCCCCATTTCTGCAATTTTCATCGTAATAGCGTTAGCAGCATTCATTTTCCCCATTTTGAGAGAGCGATTAAGTCAAAAGAAGTCTTAGATATCACTAATGCATTTTACAAGAAATGTCTGCGAAATAACGTGAAGAACGACAACATCATATTCAAAACACATGAACAGCTGATTTTTTGCTTTATTAGTAATATACTTTTTTGATGGATGCGATCATTCAGGTTATTTTTGAAACAAATGTAGAGTTAGAAAATATAAGATTAGCATAGGCTTGCGTTGAGTTGGATTGTCGTTATTCCATGCAAAATCGTATGATCCTGCTTAGATGGCATAAAAAATGATAAAATACAGCGGATGCTAGGCTTCAAGCATATCGACTGCAGCGTAGGTCTGTTTGAAGCTTCAAAACATTTTACAGCAAAGGCGTTTGCCGGTTCACTGCTTTTGAGAATGGGCTTACCAATTTTAATGAATGTGCATAGGACGGGGCCTACCTGGAAGACGACTCATGAAGCAGTGGATTTACAGGAATTGGATACAATAATCGATTTTTCTTGTTTTTTACATCGACGCTAGACAACTGAGCATTTCCCAATATAAGGATAAACAATTCAAATGAAAGAACAAAGACTCGATACAACATCACCATTATTCATGGTTTTAATCTATAAACATACTAATGTACATATCATCGAGAAATCGTAGTTTGATTAATTTAAAACTGGAGCATTCCTGTAAGGAAAGAAAATGAGATTTGAAAAAAGTAAGTCCCCGCAGTAGAATAGAATTGTTTCCGGCCGGAAACACAAAACTAAACTACAGGAGGACTTACAGTATGAATTTAACACAAAATGAACGCATCAATCAAGTGAAAGAAAGCAGTATCGTCATCGGAATCGACATCGCCAGTGAAATCCACTACGCCCGGGCCTTTGATTGGCGAGGGATGGAACTGGGAAAAGTACAGCGGTTTGAAAACAAACTGCAAGGCTTTGAGAAACTGCAAGAATGGATCGAAGAATTACAACAAGAACACCAGAAGGACAGCGTCCTGCTAGGCGCAGAGCCCACCGGTCATTACTGGTTCAACCTGGCAGATTACTTGAAAGAAAAAGACCTAACCCTGGTGCTGGTGAACCCATACCACGTGAGACGCAGCAAAGAACTGGACGACAACCATCCAGGCAAAAGCGACCGGAAAGACCCCAAAACCATCGCCAAACTGGTGATACAGGGCCGGTACATGACCCCCTACATCCCAGAAGGCATCTACGCCGACCTGCGGATCGCCATGAACAGCCGGCAACGCATCATCAAAGAACAAAACAGCATCAAAAACCGGATCGAACGATGGCTGAGCATCTACTTTCCAGAGTACAAAGAAGTCTTCGCCAGCCCCTACGGCTTCGGAAGCCTTGAGATACTAAAGACATGCCCACTGCCCCAGGAAGTCGTAGACCTGGGGGAAGAAAAAATCAACCAGCAGTGGCGGACAAAAAAGATCAGAGCTGTCGGAAGCAAACGAGCTGGGAGACTCTACGAAACAGCCAAGAAAAGCATCGGGCGAAAAGAAGGCAGCCAGATGGCGAAAATGGAACTTGAGATGCTGTTAGAAGACTACGAAAAGAAGAACCACCAGCTCACAGTTCTGCTCCGCAATATCGAAGCCTTGTGCCAAGAAATACCCGCTATACACCAAATGCTGGCCATCAAAGGAATTGGACTCGTCAGCATTGCCGGCATCTTCGCAGAAATAGGTGATATCAGCCGGTTTGATTCACCCAAACAAATTCAGAAACTGGCAGGGCTGGCCATCGGAGAAAACAGCTCCGGCAAACACAAAGGCAAAACCAGCATCACCAAACGAGGGCGCCAGCGCCTAAGAGCAGTGCTATTCCAAGTCATACTGCCGCTGGTAGCTAAAAATCAGGAATTCAAGGAACTGCATCACTACTACATCACCAGAGAACACAACCCACTGAAGAAAAAACAGTCCCTGATCGCCCTATGCCGCAAACTGATCCGCATCCTCTATGGGATCAGCACCAAAGGCTTCACCTATGACGGCGACAAAATGCTCTCCGACATCAAACGAGAAAACCCCATGGCTGCATAAAACACATCCGCACCACCCAACAGAAAAGCATCGCTATTTATTCCGCAGAACCCTTGACCGTGAGCCTCGGCCGGCATGGGTACAGGCATCAAGGGCATCACCTTGGGTCAGGGAAGAAAAGCGCTTCGGGGGCGGGGTGATGCCAGGCACAGCAGCCTACCATGCCGGCACTCACGGTAAAGGGCTCTTTACGGCATAAACCGCTCTTAGGAACACCGCAGCACCTTACGAAAAAACATTCGACCGGGAAAGCGTCCACAATAGGCCGGGAGAATGGGAGAACCAACTTAATTTACAAGAAGCAGGTAGTCAGATATTATTCCATCAGAGCAAAGACTCGGCAGAGGAGCACACATGACACCCACTTTATGGATAGGCAGAACGAAGGAATTGAGGACACCGGTGAACACATCGGATGATCCTGTTAGACATGGGAGGGTTTGCTGCCATAAGAGGTGTGGGAATTACCGCGAAATAAAGTAAAGGCCAGACGCTTCGCTTGTAGTACCCAAAAACCTCTGATCCAGTACCGGATACATATGGAATCCATAAAAGCTTCTTAAAGATAAATGAAATACTAAGAAAACACGAGTAAATGGAAGAAAATCTAAGAAGAAATAGGGAGGTAGTAAAATGAATCAATGTATTGATATTTTACTTAACCATGTTTCCATAAGAAAATACACTGATGAAGCTGTTAACCCGGAAATAAAAGAGGCCATTATTTCTTGTGCCCAAATGGCACCTACTTCGAGTCATTTTCAGGCATATACAATGATTGAAGTGGATGATAAACAAAAAAGAGAAGTGCTGTACAAAATTTCCGGAAATCAAAAATGGGTCAGATCGGCAGCATTAGTATTATTGTTTTGTGGTGACTTGCACCGCTGCAAAGAATACTTTGAAGGTGTGGATCCTCATTATTATAGCAACACAGAAGCGTATACAATTGCTACAGTTGACACTGCCTGTGCTGCTCAAAAAGCTATCATTGCAGCTCAGAGTTTTGGATTAGGAGGAGTTTTTGTTGGGGGTATAAGAAACGATGTGGAACTCATAACAAAAGAGTTTAACCTTCCAGATCTGGTATTTCCATTATTTGCACTTTGTTTGGGATATCCTGCTGACAATCCAGTCATGAAACCAAGACTTCCCAAAGGAGTAATTCATAAACTAAATATTTACGAAGAAGCGCATGACAAAGAATTGATTGATGAGTATAACAGAACTGTTAGCAATTACTATAGAACAAGAACGGATGGGAAAGAAAATGATACATGGACTGAACACTGTGGGAAACTTCTGATGGATAAGACAAGGGAGGATGTTGGGATTCACTTCCGGAATATCGGACTTCTAAAAAGATAATGTATCTGATTTGCGTTATCTTTCTATCTTTTTCAATATATATGAGATGAAAATGTGAAAGTTTGAACTTGATATTCTCTAACGTTTTACAGTCTCATCTGCAGGTGGCCGAAGTAGTCAAAAATTAACTGATCCGATCGAAAACCGAAATCAGCAGTAAAATAATATAGATTGAGGAGTGAAATAATGAATAAAGAAGGTTTTTGGCTGAGTCACTTCAATGATGTC
>JAWSUW010000088.1:0-14959 GCA_033549245.1 Bacillota bacterium
ACCAGCCACGAATCTGCCTGATTTGGGATCAATAGGGAGTTGAGCGGATAGATTGTTATAATGAGAAAATGATACCGTTTGTGTCGATAATGAACTAACCGGCGCATTTGTCGTGTTATTGGTAAGTTTGATCAGGTCACCTGCTTGAGGTGCATTTGGAATAGTTCCTTCACCATGTGAAAGAAGCGCTTCAATTTGAACCATAGCGTCCAACGGCAAAGCATCAACGCAAACCACTGTACGTGTAGGAACATAACCAGTGAAAAACGTCTTATAAACTTCATCAACTGCATCCATATCTTTTATGTTCTTTACAAATACAGTGATCTTGACGATATCATTCATCACATGGTCGATGCTGTCCACAATTGTTTTGATATTCTTAAAACATTGTTCTGCTTGCTCTTTTACTCCACCCTCCACTAAATCACCTGTTTTTGGGTCAATAGGCAATTGAGCTGAAAAATTGTTGTAATGTGAGAACGCCACCGCCTGTGAGTATGGACCGATACATTTTGGAGCTTTGTCTGTATTAATTGCAAATACCGCGTTATAAGCACTCATGTTCATGTTCCTCCTTTTTGATGTATTGACTTAAATTGTATTGTAATACGTACAAACTGTCAATCAAGTTCAATTATGAAATGTCAGTGGCCAATTTGGTTATCATGCACAAACAAATGGATATAATCGCTTGATAGATTGTATTAAAATTGCAATGGAATACATCATCATACTGATATTGGCATTAACTTTTCTGCTCAATTTGTCAAAACTCAAGAGAACAGATCAAAGACTTGAACATCAATTCATGATAGCTCTTGTCCTCTTGATGTTTTCAGAATTTGCATTCACAAGTTACGGTAGTGTATATTATGCGTTCAATTATGTAGGTCATATATATAAAATCATTGCTTCTATGATCTTATATAAAGCAATTTATGTAGAAAACGTCAGTGCCCCATACAGACATTTGAACCAAATGGTCAAACAAAGGACAGAGGAACTCAGGGATATGAATTCAATGCTTCTTAAAGACATTGAATATGCAAAAGAAATGCAACTTCGCCTAATGCCTGAGAAGTTGCCAATGGATGAATCCATATCTTTTTATGTAGAATACTTACCAGCTGAGCGTTTAAGCGGCGATTTTTACAACGTGATCAAACTAGATGAAGACAATATTGCACTCTATTTGGGAGATGTTTCCGTACATGGTTTTACCGCAGCGATGCTTACGATATTTGCCAATCAAAACATCCTTCCTTTTTATGAAGATGAGGATGACAATCAGTCAATCAACCCACCGTCTGAGGTATTGAACACAATTTACAAGGGATACAACAACTCCAATTTCAGTGATGAGACCTATATTATCATGGTTTATGGTATCTATAACACAAAGACAAAAACCTTTACTTATGCTTCTGCCGGAATGAACGTATCACCCTACATCATAAAACGTACAGGTGAACTGATCACACTTAATACCAGAGGATTTTCCATCTGTAAGCTTGGAGAATATATTACACCGGTGTTTGATGAAAGATGCGAAACTCTTGAGGCAGGAGACAAATTGTTCATGTACTCTGATGGATTAATTGAATCCAGAGATTCAAACAATGAGCAGTATGGTCAAGAAAGAATGGAAGCATTTTTGAGGGCTAATACGATTTTGGATGCAGAGGAATTGAAAACTGCACTTCGAGATAATTTAATCCAACATATCGGACATATCGATCAGTTGATGGATGATGCGACTTTTTTGATTATGGAAGTACATTCGTGATCCACTTTTCAAACTTTTGAAACGGGTGTATAATTAATTAAGGTGATATTATGGATAGAATCAATCCCGCTCAACCAGTATATCCGGTGAGCAGTATACAACCAGTTAAAGATATTGGATACTCAAATATCAATAATAGTCAAAGGATTGGAACTCCTCAACAAATCGGCAATAAGATTGTACCCGCTGATCAACAATTGACTACCCTCAAAGAAGTTTTTGATGACAAAGCTCTTAAGAGAATGGGTATTGTCGAATGTGCAACATGTGCCAGCAGGTCTTATCAAGATCAATCTGACGATCCAGGAGTGTCCTTTAAAACCCCCACGCAGCTAAATCCGGCACAGGCCGCTACAGCTGTGATTTCCCATGAAATGGAACATGTTGCCAATGAACAGGCGGATGCAAAACAAGAGGGCAAAGAAGTTATTGCCCAAAGTGTACAGATTTTTCATAGCATCTGTCCTGAGTGTGGTAAAAGTTATGTCTCAGGTGGTGTCACCAAAACGACTACTGCCGGTAAAAGCAATCCTTATAAAGATACCATGACAAACAAAGCTGCCGGTAACCTGGTGGATATGTTATTATGATATAATTAATTCTATACTTGATCCAAGTCAACCAAAAGACTTGGATCAATTTTTTTTGCTTTTCTGAACTTTCGAAAACGAGAGCTTTTTCTATAATAAACAAGCGTACTGACACTTAAGACCACCCTGATAATGAAAGGCAATATAAAAGCAGTGGATAGAGGATCCCAAATGGCATCTCCGATAAATATATAAGTCAACAAACTCGGCGAAATTCCGATTAGAGACGCTGTAATAAATGTTTTATAGGAGACGTTAGTTGTACTAAGCACAAGACTTATGAAATCGACCGAAGGATTTGGTACAATCCGCAAGATCAAAGTGATCAAAAATCCCTCTTCTAGATTCATGGAAAGCAGTTTCTCTGTTCTCTTATTCTTTGATAGAAAGCTGGAAACCCTTTCTTGGCCAAGTCGTCTCCCGATGATAAATGTAAGTGTAAATTCAATGGCAACCAGTGCATACGTCAAAGCAATGGCCTGGTACAGAGGTAAAAATGCACCAGATGCTATAAATAATAGTGCAACAGGAATAACAAAAGTGACTGCCTTAAGACTGTAAAGTCCAATCAAAATAAGTAGTCCCCTATTAGGAGATGAGTTGATAAAAGTGATGACTTCTCTAGGATCCGCTTCCATAAAATATCGTGCGACAAAAAAGATGACCACTCCCCATATTAAGACAATCGGAACCGAATAAAACCACTTTCTTGGTATACCGTCAATCATGAGTACTTGTGCTTCAGAAACACAGACTTCCAGCACATGATCCGGAATAAATTTAATTGCGATATACGCTAATAACGGCACGATTACGAAATCATCCATCAAACCGAAAATCGGTATTGCATCGGGAATCAGGTCAATAGGCGAAAGAGCATAGACAACCGTTATGGCTGCGAAAATTTTTGCCATAAGTGGAGTTTCTTTCTTTTTCATCGCTATGAATAGTGCTGGAATTACGTTTCTAACGTTTTTGAAATCTGTCATTTTTTCACCTTTTAAATCTAATATGCCCTAAGTATAATTTAAATAGCAAGCAGATTCAACCGATTTTGGATGAGTTGCGTTTTGGGTGGATAAGATGCAATATTTAAACTATTTCTTGCCAAAAAGTGCTTTAAAAAAATCCGAATCGTTATCATAAAAATCATCCAGCACTGAATAGGGTACATCATAAGATGGTATCCCTGCAGCATATGGTGCTATTTCATAAACCGGAAAATAAACGGTCATAAACTCTTCCTCAAATGAAACCTCAAAGTGCGCATCAGAAAATGATTCTATGCGCTCTATTTCAGGCCATGTCTTATCGATAAACAAGTATGCGTCTTCATCCGCCATAAACTGACGATCCACTTCCTTTACAATCGCCTGTCTCCAGTCTAAACCCTCTTCAAATAGCAATTCAAGTGTCAACACCTCTCCCGTACTGAAATTCAAATACTTAGTGGACATGAAACTATTGGGATGTGCCGCACCAAAGCCATAAAAATAACCAAGTGAGTTCACATTCATTAGATTGCTTTGAAGGGATAGTGAAAATTCATTCACTACCGTTTGGGTGATCTGTTCAAGATCATCATAATTTTCAATTTTCTCTCCTGTCAGATCTGTTTCCCAAGCTGCTTCAGTAGCAAAGTCTAGTATAGCTTGGTTCATTTTGTCCTGAACACTCAAGTCATTCATTGTCAGAACAGGATATATCACTGAAGATCCAATATAAGGCGAAATCATATCCAGTTTATAACTCACTCCTTCTGTGAGCAGTCCGCTAGTACTCATGTTTTCAAAAGACTTTCCATCACTTGTCATCATATATTGAATACGCCCGACGGGATCATCTATAGGTATGAGGGTAATGGTATCATCACTGACTTCTGAGGTCACTGCAAACCCGAATTCAGGATAATCCTCAAGCGGTTGCCCCTCGCCGTTAATAAACAATGATTTTGAACCGGTGTTCGCTAAGAACAGATTTTCATTGATTGCTTCCACGTAATAAAAACGCCCATCACCAAGCCTATGACCATTCGCATCTAAAAGTTCTCTTTTCATCATGGAATATCCATCCATACCGTAGGCTGGATAGTAATCATTTCCATTTGCATAAAGGTAATGCCACTGGTCCACACGAGTAAGCAGTCCTTCTGGTTCAATGACAAACCCACCCTCCGGATCAATCAGACCAAATACTCCACCGTCCAAGATCCCAAAATATTCTTCTGACTTCACTTTTACGATGGCTCTTCCGCCTTCGAAATTTTCAGCTTCAATGAAACTTGCTTCGATTACAATGTTTCCATCTGAATCCTTAAAACCATAAAGTCCATATATGTCATCAATGTAGACTTGCCAGTCGTTCGTTTTTTGGGCGTCTTCTAAGAGAATCTCATCGAGCGTAATGGGTTCTGTGGCGGGTTCTGTGGCGGGTTCTGTTGCAGGTTCTGTTGCTGGTTCTGTTGTTGGTTCTGTTGCTGGTTCTGTGACATCTTTCACGTCACAGGCTGATATTAACATTAGAATTGATGTAAGAGTCAAGATAGTGAGTGCTCTTAATATAAATTTTCTGATATTTAGCATAATATGTTTTCCTTTATTTGTTCTTTTGTTTTTATAAGGTATGATGCGAACTTTGACCTTAGATTGATCATCCATGCAGGTTCATTTTCCCACTTTTCTTCTATACTTCTTACAATTCGTGTATAACTGTAAATTAGAGTGAATTGCCTAAATATCGGTGCTAATCTTTCAAAATCCGAGCTGAGCTGGTAGTGTGAGTTGTAACCTCTTATGAAACTGTCCTGATGTGCATTACCAAGTTTGTCCAGTGATAAAACAACATCCATGTCATACCATGACATCATGCAATCATCAAAATCGATAACATGTATTTTCCTTGATTCCCGATCTAGAAAAACATTGTCAAGATCAAAATCATAATGAATCAGTCCATATTGTGTTCTCACCTTCGGGAGTGCTTTTAATACAGGTTTCAAAAGTTCGATGGCATCAATAATCTCCTTATGTTCTGGAAAATCAAGCAGATAGTTTTCACACCATGTTAAGGCTTCAACACAATGCATTCTATTTGAAGGCATTACTTCATATGTACTTGATAATTTATGGAGTTTCCCTAGCGAACTGCCGAACTCAAAAGCTATTGAAGCATCCATTTCCAGGTCTTCAAGTTCTTGTCCCAATACGCCTTCCATCACTGAGGCATTATAAAGTCCCCAAGGTGTTTCACATGACTCCACGAGTTTACCATTTCGTGATGCTATGAAATTCACTGCATCATAGCCTTCTGTTCTTAAATATTTTGTAAATGATATCTCATCTTCAATAACCCCAACTTCTTTCGTTGAATCTGGTGACAATCTCAAAAAATGTGCTTTACCATGTATTTCAAAAGGATATATTGCATTTGAAGAGATTCTGAAATTACGAAAAAGTTTCACTGACTCTTCATCATACTCCCAATGTTTCACCATCATTTCCGCTAGATTGAAATTCTCGAACAAATATCTTAATTTTTCCATGTAACCTCCTTATTCAATTAATAAAACTTTGAATTAAACTGTAAACATCACTACCGTGCCCCAAAGAGCAGCTAAAAAAAATACGTTCATCACAGTAAAAACCAACAGATATTTACTTGTCTCAGCACCTTCTGTAGCAGCATAAAATTTGAATGATATAACACTTGCCATCGATGCAATCAAAGTCCCAAGTCCACCTAAGTTAACACCTATCAGCAAATCCGAATAATGAATAGTGAATTTTGACAATAGAATCGCGGCAGGCACATTACTGAACACCTGACTCAAAACAATACCCGCTGTGATTTCATGTCCAACTACGACTGATGCAAGTGCTAAACTTACTTGAGATATCGACTTTAAGTTTCCGATGAAAACAAACAGGCAAACAAAAGTAAATAGTAGACCATAGTCAACATTAACTATCAATTTGCGATCAATTCTTAATGCACCGATTAGAATAATGACCAAGACTAAAAAATATGGCAATACTTTCACAACCGCCATCAAACATAGGAAGAACATCAATATCCAATGGGTAGTAACATCGTTCCTAAAAATTCAAAAATCGTCATATTGGAAATCGAAAACAAATGCCAAAGTCCGCGTCTCTTTCACATACTTAAGCAATTGATCAACGATGAAATCAAAAACACCGACTTTCTGAAAACCTGCTACCACGAGCATCATTGATAGGAGCAAACTCAATACATGACCGTCGATATAATCCAAATAAGCACGTGATGGATGAATGAACACAGCAGAAACAGCGGCTGTAAAAAAGGCCGCTGTCAGAATTGGATCCTTGCTTAATAAAAATGTTGGTATCTTGATTTTTTCCATTTTTTCTTACTTCCGGTTCTGATTATTTTTTAATTCTTCTCTACTCAACACTTTTTGCAAAAAACACATTGTCCTTCAATTCATGAAATCCATCTCTATTTTTTAGGCTTAATCTCTCAATCAAAACTGCGACCTCCCACATTCGAATCATAATGATCTTTAAAAATAATTGCTTTTCTAATAATATCTCGAATCAACAGAATAACTGCAGCTACAATCCATATGACGATTATAATGCCAATCATGATTAGCGCCAATAATGGACCAGGTCCACCAAAGCTACTCATATATGCAAACATTAGTATTATCCCAATAGATGCGATTAAACAGATACCAACTAGCAGATCCAGTCCTTTAGTAAACTTTGTACTAAATGTTGAACCACGATCAAATACCACGATTAAATACATTATTATTCCAGTCCCTATTAACAATAATGCCAAGAGCATTTCAACAGCAATCAATACCGGCATTCTGGCATAGTCCAGCTCAGGATAAATGGTCACCATTTCGTCTGCCAAAATTGGCAATATGTACACCCCAAGAAAAATCACACCTGCAGCGAATAAAGCCAATAAGAGTTTTAATATTTTTGATGCGAAATTTATTTTCATCATACCACCTCCCTGATAATGTCTAGTACACCTGATTCTTCATCTTCTCATAAAATTTCACACCAGCCTTAATATCAGGTTTTATGATGAAATTCCTAAATAAAAGGTTCCCCTTATTTATGTCATTGCCATAAAATTTTATATCCTGTTTTCTTTCTTTGGACATCAACTCAAGATTAAGTCCTGTGGCTTCAAAAACATCTGATTCAATTGAAGTCCCCCTACTGCTATATATCTTGGATAATCCATTCAATTGAAAACCTGCATCCATCATCATTTTTCCAGTTCTACCAAGCATATAATCCATCTTTCCAGTGCTATTGACATATACGACTGGAACATCAAAAGCTCTTTCATAGGCGCTGCAAAAATAATCATTAGTCTTTCTCTCGGAAATATCATCATTAGGATTATTGGGAGACCCGTGAGGAAATAGAATTAATACAATTCTATGGTCTTTTATATTGTCATAGAAATGTTTCCTGCGTGCATCATAGCAAATACCGACACCCACCTCACCAAAAGGAGTGACTATAATATTTTTGAAATCCCCCCTTTTAAATATAAAAGACTCTCCCTCACTTTTTCTGACAATCCCATAAACATTACTATGATCAGCAATCAAATATGAATTGTAATAATCACCCTCACACTTTTCTAAGAAACCCACTGCAATATATGTACTATATTTCCTTGCAACCTCCATAGCCCACTGAGATGTCATCTGACTATTCTCGTCCGCATATTCCCATATGTTTTCATTGCCCATGTAACTGCAAATGGAAAGCTCCGGCAAAACAACAAGATCCGGGGCTTCCAACTTCGCAATGAGTGATACAATATACTTCTTTCGCTGATCAATACCTTTGATGTCATTATTAAGCTCCAGTGCAAATATTCTCATGATTGATACCCCCTCAAAAGAATAATGTCGGTTTCTTATTTTCCAGCAAGGATTCTTTTAAAACACTTATCAAAGGCTTCAAATAGCTTCTCAGAAGGTTCAATTGTTTCTTCAAAGTTAAATGCAATTCCAAAACCTTTTTCCTTACTCTTTTCTATAGCGTTCTTAAAAGAATCTCGTGATATACCACTTTTGTAATAGGCATGTTCAGTGTCTTCAGCACCATAAATCTCAAATTCATAATCCTTTGCAAACTCTTCAATATCCAGTCTCAAGGCTGTATCTTTCTTCATTACAAATTCAAAATAAATCCCGTCCAAATTGAAGCCAATCTCCCCTTTTCCTTTTACCAAAAGTACTGGAATAGGATAAGCCTGAAGTTCATAGGCATCATCAATTTTCAAATAATTACCTGCGATGTATTGAAGCTGATGGTCAACTTTATTTTGCTCCAGAAAGTCAGCAGTCTCGTTTGCGTAAACAAATATTTTGTTTAATGTATTGTGGATTTCTCTCATCTTCTCACCTCATTCAATTTTATATTCATTACTTTTAGTATATCATTTTGCATGATAATTATATTCTGAAAATCAAACAAAAAAATATTCTAAAGATTGGGTTGAATACCACTTCTTTAGAATATTCCTAAAACTATTTTTCATTACTCAGCGAGTTCAAAATCGCTTTTTGGTACGCCACAAAGTGGGCATACCCAATCTTCAGGAAGGTCTGCAAATGATGTTCCCGGCTCGATTCCATTATCTGGATCTCCTTCTGCCGGATCGTAAATGTAGCCGCAAACGGTGCATACATACTTATCCATTTTCTCATCTCCTTATTTTATGTAGAATAAAATCTAATTATATCATGAATCATCATTTAATCAAATGTAGTATGGGGTCACTTGATCAGATGTTTCGAGTATCATCATGCTTTTCAACACACTTCACTCAATCGGGATAAAAATATCTGCAAAACTTTTGTCCTTCAACCGTTACTGCCATGCCGCTTCATATTCCATGGCTGAAATCTCGAAATGACCAACTCCAAACTTTCCTTCAATAGTCATGACGTTAATTTCTTCAATTTCATTGATCTCAACATCATTTGGTATAGTCATAGCCACACTTGTCCTCAAATTTTCTGCATCTGTGATATGCTCCAGTCTATTTATTATATCTTTTCCTTTCTTGCTCTTTTCGGAACTCAGTTGGAATTTACTGCCAAATATATTGCGGAGCATTCTATATAATCCTCTGTTTTGTTGATCAGTCTAATGTAATCATCAGAATTCATATCGTTATCCTCGAAATACTATAATAACATCGAAAACATAATTGCGATCAAAAGAGTCACAACTCCTGCTCCAAAAGCCAGTAAAATCTTCTGGTAAACCCTTTTTCCTTCTTCCCTCGCTTTTGCGAGAGAGTCCAATCCGCTTCCTTCAGTAAAAGCAATAATTTCACGATAAGTTTGGATATCAAATTGCTTTTTCTTCTTTTCCACCAAAACTGCTACATACATTGTGATTGCCATCAATACTATCCATATTGCTACTCCAACAACTCCAAGATAATGCGCCAGTGGAATTGGTGTTATGATTGCTACAAAAAATAAAGCACCAAACACTTGACTAAGTTTCCCAAACTTTTTCCGATCTTCACTTTGTACCTGTTTTTTCATAATTTCTATATCTCCTTTGATTAGTTGATCAATGGAGGTTTTGAAAACTTCACTCAGCAAAATGAGACTGTTCACATCAGGATAACTTTTATTATTCTCCCAGTTTGATATAGTCTGTCTTGATACAAAGATCTTCTCAGCCAAAACATCCTGAGATAATGACAATTCGTTACGATACTTTTTTATCTGTTTTCCAAGCTCCATTTTCAATAACCTCCTTTCACAATCCACTCTAATCAAAATGATGAAATATATCCATCAAACCTCTTTGACATTCACATTTTTTCTATGTCAAAAGGTTTTGACATACGCAAAATCATTGCTAAACAAAGGTAATTCAGCTTAACTGATACTATAAATGCTAACTTTTTTCCACTTCCCTTTCTTAAACACCGCATAGGACCATATCCCGGAAATCATATTTGTTGCACTGATTGCAATCCATACTCCGGTGGAATCAATCCCTAAAACTATGCCAAGGATGAATGCCAATATGACCCTTATGACAACCCAGCTTACAAAAGTAATCTGAAAAGGTTTTTTTGTATAACCAGCACCTTGCATTGTTCTTGATAGTATTATGGATGCTGCATGAAACGGCTCAGAAATACCAATTATGATTAAAAATAGCGTCCCGATTCTTACAACTGAATCATTGGGAACATCCAAAAAGAAATTTATGAAAGAATTAGAAAAAATCACAAATAATAATGATATGCAAAACATCACAACTGCCCCGAGGATAGCCGTCGCTCTTCCACTCGCTTCAGCTCTGTCAAACTGTTTTGCACCGAGATTCATTCCCGAAAGCGTGGCTGCAGCAGTTCCGATTGCAAGACCTGGCATCAATGCATATTGATTTAGATTCGTCCCTATTACGAAAGCGGGCACCGCAACTTTAGCATCCAGTGTTCTTGCCAAAATTGCGAACATCACAAAAGTAGTGGCATTTCTGGATAATCCTTGAAGACCCGATGGGATACCAATGTCCATGATCTGTTTGGAGGCTTCCCAAACTGGTTTGAACATATGAAGCAATCTAACCTTCACATCAAATTTTCCACTCAATAGTAGCCCCCAGGATACAAACGCACTGATCATCCTGGACAGGGCTGTCCCAATTGCAGCTCCTGCAACACCGTAGGCGGGAATACCAAACATTCCGAAAATAAATATATAATTGCCGATCACATTGACGATATTCATCATAATATCTATATAGAGTGGTGTTTTTGTATCTCCAGCCCCCTGAAAAATGGACCTCGCCATAAAGTGAAGCAAAAAGAATGGAATGGCAATGAAGAATATTCTCATATAATCAACAGCGTAATTGAGAACTGTATCAGAAACCCCTAAAAGTCTTAAACTATACTCATTGGTCATCAGTCCAACCGGTACAATAAAAGCAGAAAGGATCAAAGACAAAATAAAAGATTGGCCTGCAGCAATACTTGCACCTTCCTGATCATCTCTTCCCACAAATCTCGCAACCATGGCAGTGGTACCTGTTGAAATAGCAATGACGAGCACCATGAAAACCATAATGATGTTTCTGCTCGTTCCAACAGCAGAAATTGCGTCAACACCGACAGTTCCCACCATCTTCATATCGATAGTTCCAACAGAAACCTGTAAAAGTGACTGTATAATAACAGGCCACGCTAAAAATAGTGTGGTCTTGTACAAATTTTTATTGTTTAATAGATATGCTCTTCTTTTTTCATAACTGTCACTTGCCATGATTCCCCCTTTATCTAATTTATTATATCATGTTTTACAAGACGTACCTCGAATTGAACAAAAAAACGAACCATACAAATCAATAACGATTTGTATGGTTCATATCTTTATTTTACAACTTAATCTTCAATCAAATCTTCAATTGAATCAATGTCCATATAAGCTGGAACTACCAATCCAATTTTTGCACCTTCAAGATTTGGTCCAAGGTCATCAAACTCACCTTCATACTTATCATAGTGGTCTCCGTGAGTTCCAGGTAACCAAGCAGCAACGATTGCATCTGTTTGTCCAGAGGCTACCGCTTCCCACATAGGTCCATTTTCTACTTGTGTAAGTGATACATCATACCCCATGTCTGAAAGAACTGTTCCTATAACATTTGTTGATGCTATTTCTGAATCCCATGCGACATAAGCAAGATTGATTTCGACGCCATCTACAGCGTCCACGCCTTCGACCCATTCAGCAACTTTATCTTGGTTTTCATCCACCCATTGTCTAGCTACGTCTTCAGGTTCTTCACCATTATTAACTTGAATCATGACATCTTCCATGTCTGAACCTTCCCAAAAGAAGTTGTCCAAGATTTGGTAAGCTTCTGGCATATCTTCACTTAATCCTAATCTTGCAATTGAATTGATGTTCTCTGATTCACCAAATGATCCTTTAGGGTCATCAAGATATTTAAGGTCATAAGCTGCAAACTTCCAGTGCGGATTCCATCCAGTTACAATAATTGGTTCTTCATTAGCTATTGCATCAGAAAGTGCCTGTGTCATTGCAGCTCCTGAACTGGATTGAACTGTATAATTGAGTCCATAATCTTCTACTGCTTGCTCAGCTGAACGCACAACGCCAGCGCCTGCATCAATACCTGTAATAGTGTAGTCGAGTTGCTCGCCTATTGAACGAACCGCTTCTTCGCCACCATTTTCAACATCATTGGTACAACCTGCTAAAGTTAACGCAAAAACTGCTACTACAACCAAAGCGAACTTCATATAATTTTTCTTAAACATAAATTTGTTGCCTCCTTTAATATATCATTACTTATTTCAAAAGCGAAATAAGAATTAGACTAAATTGAATACTTCTTTTTATTTAATACTTGGATCAATCGATCAAGAATAATTGCAAGTATAACAATTGCGATACCAGATGCAAAGCCCTGACCTGCCTGATTTCTCCCGATAGCTCTGTATACTTCTGTACCAAGTCCTTCAGCACCAATCATGGAAGCGATTACTACCATAGAAAGAGCAAGCATGATGGTTTGGTTAACACCTTGCATTATCGTATTCTTTGCAAGAGGAAGTTGGACCTTATATAGTTTCTGCCAGCCTGTAGCTCCAAATGCATCGGACGCTTCAATCAGTTCAGTCGATACTTCACGGATACCAAGATTAGTCAGTCGCACCACTGGTGGCATTGCAAAGATCACCGATGCGATGATGCCTGGCACCATACCAATTCCAAAGAAAGAAACTGCAGGAATGAGATATACAAACGCTGGCATGGTCTGCATGAAATCCAGTATCGGTTTAACAATACCTTCAACAGTTCTATTTTTTGCCATCCAAATTCCAACAGGTATTCCAATAACAATCGCGATCATACTCGACGAAAGAATCAATGCGAGTGTGAGCATAGTCCCTTCCCAAAAATCCAAATTCCATATAAGCGACAGCCCAAGTAATACAAATACAGGCAATCCCCATATTTTTTTGGTCAAAATAACAGTGATGAGTACCATCAAAGCAATAAAGACAAGTGGTGGTAAGATCATAAGTCCATCACTTATTATATTTACAAATGCATCCAGAAAATCACTTATTGGATCGAAAATCCAACGAGCATTGCTTCTTAAGTAACTCACTGCTGCATCTACCCATTTAACTAGTGGTAATTGTGGTATATTATTCACCAAGGTTCACCTCATTTCCTGCCAAAGCAGCTAGTACAGCGCCTCGCACAATAATTCCTTTCAGGAACTTTCCTTCTGTTACAGCTACAGGAATTGGGCTATCGTAGATTACTGCAAACAAATCATTCAAAGTTGTTTCCGGTGAAACGGTTGGAACGTCTTTAATAACAATTGCCTCTAAATCCTTAACTCCATTTTCTACAGCCAGTGCCGCAACTTCTGCAGTCACAATACCATAAAGTTCATGATTATTCTTCGTAACATACACACTGGAAATACCAGCTTGCTTCATTCGTTGAAGTGCAACCCTTGGACCATGTTTTTCAATTTGAATGGTCTCAGGTCTTATCATTACATGCGCTGCAGTAAAGACCTTTGAACGATCGACATCTTCAACAAATTTCTCAACATATTCATCTGATGGCTTGATCATAATTTCTTCAGGTGTACCAATTTGTACGATAACACCATCCTTCATCAGAGCAATCCGATCACCGATTTTAAGCGCTTCATCCAAATCATGTGTTATGAATAATATTGTCTTTTTCATGGTCTGCTGTAAATCCAAAAGTTCATCTTGCATGTCTTTTCTAATCAGCGGATCAAGTGCCGAGAAAGCCTCATCCATTAGAAGTATATCCGGATCATTTGCAAGTGCTCTTGCCAGACCAACCCTTTGTTGCATACCTCCTGAAAGTTGTTTTGGATACTGATCTTCATAGCCTTTAAGACCGACCATTTTCAAGGCTCGTTTTGACTGTATCTCAACTTCTGACTTTTCAGCGCCTTGTACTTCTAATCCAAAACCAGTATTTTCAATTATTGTTCTGTGTGGAAACAAACCGAAATTTTGAAATACCATGCTCATCTTTTTTCTTCTGGTTTCAATTAATGCTTTCTTATCCATTTTTGACAAGTCTTCACCGTCAACTAGAATACTACCATGACTAGGTTCAATTAATCTGTTGATCAATCTGACCAGTGTTGATTTACCACTGCCTGATAAACCCATGATTACAAAAACCTCGCCCTCTTTTACATCAAATGACACCCTGTTGACACCAACTGTCATTCCGGTTTTTTCCAAGATAAAATCTTTGGATTGACCTTCTTTAAGAAGTTTTATCCCCTGCTTGGGATTCTTTCCAAAGATTTTAGTTAATTCTCTTACTTCAATTTTGTTCATTACCTCTCCCCTCATTCACAATATATCTATAAAAATAATTTCTATTTTCAATGCTTATAAAATATAAAAGGAGTCCCAAATTGAAGGCTCCCATCTTGATAAGTATATATGCAATTTTTGTGCTTTGTCAAATTTTCAGTGG
>JAWSUW010000089.1:0-14936 GCA_033549245.1 Bacillota bacterium
CTAGTTGTGTTTTTCTTTGGAGAAAATTATCCTCGAATCGAATATTGGGTATCATTTTAGTAATTGGTTCGCCTAATGCTTCGGCGGAATTGATTCCAAATATTTTTTCTGCCGAAGGATTAAATAAAATGATGTCGTCTTTTTGATCGGTTGCGATGACACCATTAGGCGCGAAGTCAATAATTGTCTGAACGATTTTTGAACGTTCTTTTTCTCGTTTCAATGTAATTGCTACTTCTTTTGCTTCTTTGATCGTATCAATAATCGTTTCCTCACCTGGATACACAAGAATTCCAGGCAACCCCAGCTTTGCAGCTTTCTCATTTGCCAGGCTTGCACCAATGACTGCTTCCACCTGAGCGGCTTTAAGTTTGAGTTCCAACTCTTCTGGATCCTGAAAACAAACAGGGATGATTTCAGCTCCCATGATTTGGCTTAATTGGGGAAAATAATTTTCTCCGGAGGATTTGAAACTGACCACTGCAATACGTTTTCCATGCTGCTTAGCTTTATGAATAGCATCAATATAGTCAAATGCTGTCAATTTAATTTCGACTACGTGCACCTCAGTTGTGTTGCGAATTGTTCCATAATTGGCTCCACCACCAATATAGACAAAGAATCCCTCTTTTTTTAACTTTTCTACTTCTTGAATCAATTCTTCCATCAATCCTTCTATTACTCTGATTTCCAGCATAGGATCGACAATTTTTTTTATTGCATCCCGGGTCAGTGTATCTAGTTTTCTGTAAGTCAAACACCCAATTTTAATTTTTTCCATATACTCATAACTCCATGTTTTTTATTTCCAGCTTGATACAATAGTATCACATAATACAACCAAACAGTACTTTCATAGCAAGAACCACAGTGATCACTATATTGACCACTGTGGCACTTAACACTATTCACATTTTAAATCAATATTTGAAATATGGCTAACCACTGGTGTCTCTACATTACTCTTGATCAGCTTAACAGCTTCAAGCAACTTATTCATGTCAATTCCTGTTTCAATTCCCATCTGATGTGCCATATTGACTAAATCTTCCGTGGCCATATTGCCCGAAGCACCAGGCGCAAAAGGGCATCCACCCAATCCTCCGAATGAAGTTTCAAATGTATTGACTCCGCTCTGCATGGCAATGACCGTATTCGCCATTCCCATACCCTGGGTATCATGCAGATGAAGGCTCAGCTCAACTTCCCCAAAATACTCCTTGAATCGACTTATCAGTTCGTCAGTCTGAAGTGGATTAGCTGCACCAATTGTATCTGCAAGGCAAATAATAGCCTCTTTTGAAACTTCCAGAACGGAATCAACCAGATATAACACTTTTTCCACTGGTGTTCTACCTGCAAATGGACAGCTAAAAGCTGTTGCAACAGCAAGCTTAAGCTTAAGATCGGGAAATTGCTTCATGATTAGCTTCAAATCGTCTACAGATTCTGATGGCAATTTATTGACATTGGCCATATTGTGCTTTTCGCTTGCTGATATGACATAAGTTATCTCATCAACACCAGCTTCAAAGGCATTTTTTGCGCCAAACAAGTTCGGAACTAAGGCACTAATAATTAGTTTGTCTTTGTGCTTTTCTCTAAGCGTTTCAACGACTTCTTTTGCATCTTTCATTTGCGGAACTGCTTTAGGGTGAACAAATGAAGTCACTTCAATTTTTTTAAGCCCCGCCAGTATCGTCTGCTCAATTATCTCAATTTTTTTCTCTGTAGGAATCCATTTTGTTACATTTTGAAATCCATCACGAGGGCCTACCTCAACCACTTGAATATTTTGCGGCAAACTTATTGTACTCACTTATATGACTCCTTCTACTTTGAGTGACTCAATTTCACCTTCTGTAAGATTCAAGATCTCGCCTAATATTTCCGAATTATGCTCACCCAATAATGGCGAGGGGTTAACAATATGTGTTTTTGTTTCACTGAACTTTATTTGATTTCCTGTTATTTTAAGCTTACCTGCGGCAGGGTGTTCAATATCGACAAACATTTCCCGCGCATCTGCAATATGAGGATCTTTTACTATACGCTCTATTGTGTTAATGGGAGCCGCGGGGACACCAGCTGCAAGCATCATGTCAACATTTTCATCAATGGATCTTTGCTTTGTCCATGCTTCGACAATGGGTTTAAGTTCGGCATGTGCTTTAACTCTTTTGGGATTTGAATCAAATCTCTCATCTTGTGCAAGCTCCGGCTGCTCCATCAGCCGAGTCAATTTTTGGAAAAGATTGTCATTGCCGCATCCGATAACAATGTCACCATCATTTGCCTTAAAAGAATCATATGGATATACTGACTCATAGCGATTGCCAATTCTTTCCGGATTTCTTCCTTCAACAAGATATATATGATTGATAATCTCCAGACTGGAGACGACAGAATCAACAAGCGAAACATCAACTTTTTGGCCTTTACCGGTCAAATCTCTGTACCTTAACGCAGACAGTATGCCTATCGCGGATGACAAACCTGCCAGAACGTCACCCATTGCAGTTCCGGTTCTTGTGGGTTCTCCTCCAGGCCAGCCAGTAGTGCTCATCAATCCGCCCATAGCCTGGCCGATGATATCGTAACCTGCCCGATCTTTATAAGGGCCATAATGACCAAATCCAGAAATACACGCATAAACAATGCCAGGATTTATTTCCTTGAGCTCTTCATAACCAACCCCTAATTTTTCCATAGTCCCTGGACGATAGTTTTCGACAACAACATCAGCAGTCTTTACAAGATCCTCAAATATTTTCCTGCCTTTAGGTTTTTTAATGTTTAGCGTCATCCCTCTTTTGTTTCGATTAAGATTCATGTAGTACGAACTTTCATTATTGACAAATGGTCCAAACTGTCTGCTGTCATCACCTTTTCCTGGTATTTCAATTTTAATGACTTCTGCTCCCATATCTGCCAATAACATGGTACAGTATGGCCCTGCCAATATCCTTGTCAGATCCAGAATTCGTAAACCCGTTAAAGCTCCTTTAAAATTCAATTTAATCTCTCCTTTCAGCATTATGGCTTATTCTTATAGCTTTTATTCGGACAACTGCCCACCTATTCTTTTAATAAGCAATAAATGTGCCAACCTAAATATCGCTTTTGCACTGTTTTTAATAACTTCCTGTGTTTCATTCCAATAAAATAGGGCTGTTGTGGAACACTTCTGATAGCATTTAATAAAAAGGACCAGTCTTGTTAAGTCAAACTACTTCTGTCTCAGCTTTTATAGCGCGGCATTTTTACAAAAACTCATTTATGAATTTTTATTACGGGTAAAGTAGATCCACCATAAGGCATTACAAGGATGCCGCTGTTACTTCCCATGATCTTAAGAGCTTGATTGACGGCCTCATCAAGTGTATCATAGGGTTCCAAAAAAGCATTCCGCACATAGTCTTTATCCAGATCTGAGACGAGAAACACTCTCGCCTTTTGCAGAACCATAGCGATTGCAGCTGCTTTATGGCCACCCAACTCAAAATTAGTTCGCACTCTGTCTATTAGTGCTTCTGGAGAGTCAGCCTCATTGATCCATCTTTCAAAGACATCTTCTCCGAGACCTTCATTGCAGGAAGCAACCCAAATTATAATTCCGTCCTCTTTCACGGCATGCTTTGCATTATCGAGTGCTTTTTGAGCCTGATAGACATTTATATCTTTCGGAAAACCTCCTGGAGAAACAATGACAATATCAGCCAGTTTATCGATCTTCACCTTGTAAAGCCTGTCAAGGTACTTACAACCTTCACGATGAGCTTCTTTATGATGACCAGCCACAGCATTTATAATTTCTTTCTTTTCATCTAGAACAACATTTAAGATAAAATCAATCGGAATATAGTCTGTTACTTCTTCAATATCACACCGCAGCGAATTATCATCAAGGGCCCCTGCTTTGGCATCATCCTTGATCATCATGCTGTGATTTGCCTGAATAGTCTGTCGTGTTGAAGCACCAGGCATAATCGCTTTTGCACCTCCGCTGTATCCGGCAAAATAATGGTATTCAATATTTCCAAGGCAGATTCTTCGATCAGCTTGCAACAAAGGTCGGAACAGGCTGACAGGAGTGCCTCGAGAAGTTGAACCTAAGGTTTCACATTCGTTAACGTCTGAATCAATGCATTTGATCTTGCTGAAAACATCTGTTCCAACCAGCTCTTTCATCTCATCTTCTGTGTGCTTCCGGTGACTTCCCAATGCAAAGATGACAATAATGTCTTGATGATTAACCCCGGCACGTTCGAGTTCTTCTAGGATAATCGGTAAGACAACACGACTCGGCATGGGTCGTGTTATATCACTTGTTATGATGGCAATCTTTTCACCAGGTTTAACAATTTCACTGAGCAAAGGTGTTCCGATTGGCTGCTTCAATGCTCTCTTGACTTCATCTTCACCTTTCAGTCCATGATCGATTTTATTTGGCAACAGTTGTCCGATAAAATTTTCATCATCAATTGAACAAATCACTGACTTTTTCCCAAACCCAAGAGTCACTTCCATTAAAATACCTCCTTATGGTTAAATCGCATTGTCAGATAATCGATTTATTGATCAACAACAGAACCATCAATATGAAGTCGCGTTTCGATTGTTCGTCTTGAATAAGGATATCTTTCCGCCACACCTTCCGCCAGTTCAACGCCGATACCAGGCTTATCCGGAATTAAAATGAATCCTTCTTTGCAAATAAGCGTTTCTTTAACAACATTTGCCTGGCAGAAAGAACGATCTTTATCATCTGTCTTTGCTGCAATATAGCGTTCTGTCGCCGATGCCCGATCATCACCTGGATACTCCTGTAATGCAAAGTTCGGAATACTTGCCGCAATTTGGATGCAAGCAGCCGTACTAACTGGGCTTAAGGGATTATGTGGCACAACCATTGCATCGTAAGCTTCCGCAATTGCGGCAATTTTCTTAGCCCCTGTAATTCCGCCACACATGCATACATCCGGCCTCACATAGTGGACAGCTTTTTTATTTAATAACTGAACAAACTCCTGAGGGGTATGAAATCGCTCTCCTGTTGCAATTGGAATATTGATATGATCTGCAATTAATGCCATTGAGTCAAAGTTGTCCGGTGTCGTTGGGTCCTCGATGAAAAACGGGTGATATTTTTCTATCCCACGAGCCAGGGCAATCGCCTCAGCTGGTTTCAACCTTCTGTGAATCTCAATACACAGGTCCACCTCATCACCGACAGCTTCACGATATCTTCTGACTCTATCGATAGCATGGCCAATTTTTTGCGCATGCGTTTCATAGTAGGGCGTTTTCCTGTCTTCATCCAAAAATGGCGTCAAATGCCCTACGGCTGTAAACCCTTTTGATTTCGCTTCTTTAATATTTTTGATAATTTCATCAGTTGTTTCTCCTCCAACATGGAAGTAAACCCTTGCTTTATCACGGCATTTTCCACCAAGCAATTGATATGTCGGTACCCCGAGGCGTTTCCCAACAATATCCCACAATGCAATGTCTATTGCACTTAACGCACCCATGATCGCGGCTCCCCTAAAGTGAAAACAGCGATACATATACTGCCAATGATGTTCAATCTTAAGTGGGTCCTGCCCAATCAAGTAAGTTGCAAACGATTTTACCGCTTCGGCAGAGGCGTCCAAAAATCCCCAGCAGCCAGATTCTCCCAGTCCAACGATGCCTTCATCAGTATGCACTTCGACAAACAGAAACCTATTAACTGGAACAACTTTTACTTCAGTAATTTTCATGATAATCCTCCTTCCGTTTTCGATCAAAGATAAGGAATGCACTTATATTAAAAAACCATCTCTACACTAGTCATGTTTTTCTATCAGAATGTCGTCCTTTAAATCAATCTTATTGCAAATTCCGGACAATGTGGGCTGCAATAACCGCACATAATACATCTTGATGGATTAACAACAGCTTTTTCTTCTTCTATCTTAAGCGCATAATTGGGGCAGACTTTAGTGCAAGTACCACATCCTATGCAAATTTTACGGTAGATATGAAGTTTCTTAAAAAGGATTGGTGTGAAAACGGCATCGTCACTAATTTCTTCGACGCCAAACACTTTAAGATTCATCTCGAGTTCTTTTAGATTTATCACACCCATAGCAATCGAATGAATATGTTTATTCGATCTAACCCAGTTCAATGCTCCATAATAATCATGAAGCAAATTGCCCCCTCCTAGTGCTTTCATGGCGTAAATCCCTTTGCCATTTCTATAACCCAACGCTATTGCTTCCAGCATATCATTCAGATTTCCATCCAAAATTCCAATACCACTCCTGTTAAAGAGTGAGAAGATGACATCTATATCTTCCCTTTGCGCAGCCAGTCTGACAATTTTTGTGCTGTGTGTCGAGACACCGACGGCATGCAATACTTTCTGTTCTTTCATTTCCAGCAAATATTTGTGTGCACCGCTTTTTCTGTCAAATAAATCTGAAGAATCCCTTGCGGAATGTAAATGAAAAATATCAATGTAATCTGTCTTAAGTTCTCTTAAACTGTTGGAAAATGATCTAGCCATTTCATCGTAACTGACTGAATGTGATTTGGTCGAAATAATTATTTCCTTCCGTTTGGTCAGGACCGCTTTTCCAAGGATTTCCTGCGTTTTGTATCCTTCTGCTGTGTCCACGAAGTTAACCCCATAGTCAATCGCTTTTTCAATAACATCTACAATTTCAGACTCAGGTTTGTTAGCCTGTAAAGGGCCAATCGGTAATAACCCCAGACAAAATTCCGATACTTCCAGGCCTGAGTTGCCCAACAATATTTTATTAAGCATAGTATTCCCCTGTCTTAAAGTTTGATTTCCCAGATATAATAGGCTTAAGAGTATTATTTGCCTGCTAGTGTATACATCTCATTGCATAGAATATCACCCACTTGAGACGTGGCGGTTTTTCCACCCATGTCACATGTCTTGATTTTATGGTTATTGATAATCGATGCAATACCATCTTCAACAAGTTTGGCTGAGGAGAATTCACCCAGATGTTCCAGCATCATTTTTACCGACAGGATAGCTGCGATGGGATTTATAATACCCTTTCCGGCATATTTTGGCGCTGAACCATGGATGGGTTCGAACATTGAAGGGTAAGTTCTTTCAGGGTTAATATTTCCGCCTGCCGCAAAACCCATTCCTCCCTGTATCATTGAAGCTAAATCTGTAATGATATCTCCGAATAAATTTGAAGCAACAATCACATCAAAGTTTCCAGGATTCTTAACAAGCCACATCGTCATCGCATCAACCAATGCTTTCCCAGTATCGATTTCCTTGTAGTCCCTGGCTACTTCTTCAAAAACTTCGTCCCAAAACACCATGGAGTATGCCAATGCGTTGGATTTTGTGCAGCTTGTGACAACGGGCGTTACTTTTTTACCCTGTGTTTTCATTTTTTGAGCTAAATCAAAAGCGTATCGAATGACCCGTTCTGTTCCTTTACGAGTGAAAATGGAAGTTTGTATGGCAACTTCATCTGCTGTTCCTTCCTTAAAGCGCCCACCGACATTAGCATATTCGCCTTCAGTGTTTTCCCTGACAATATAGAAGTCAAGCTCTCTTGATTCAAGTCCTTTGATAAATACCGGCGATTCTTTAAACCGAAGAATTGGCCGCAAATTAACATACTGATCAAAAGCAAACCGAGTATCAATCACCAGCCTGACAGATATGTGATCCGGGACCCGTGGATCCCCAACAGCACCTAGAAGAATCGCATCATAGTTTTTAAGAATATCAAATGCATCTTTGGCGTACATTCTTCCATTGTTAAGGTAGTATTCACATCCCCACTGATAATCATGTGTTGAAAACTGAGTTCCTTTGATTTCTGTTACGCAATTCAATACTTTTTTACATTCACTGATTACCTCCGGACCAACGCCGTCGCCAGATATCACTGCAATCTCATATGTTTTTTTCATCACGTCTCCTCCTCACAATAATCGCGGAATGTCTCTTTCTGAAGCGGTAAGCATCGGAATACGACTATGCAACATTAGGAAAGGCTTGGTAACGTTAACCCTGCCTGGGGCATAATATAAATGGTTGGTTTATCACTAAATTCTGATCTTGCCTGATCGATGATCTGTTGAAGTTGATCAATACCATATGCTTGGATTCCCAGCTTTCCTAAACGCATTGCGTCAAGATCTGTGATTAAGATTAGTCTTGCTTGTGCTTGGACTTCTCTTGTGCGGTAAGCATTTAATCCACCTATATCAAAGTTCGCAAGCAATGCTTCACGGATCTCTTCCAGTGTTTTATATTTTTCCAACCATAACTCGAATGGATCGCCTTCCCGGCTGATTCCTTCTGTACAGGCAACAACAGCAATGATAATCCCTCCTGGTTTTACAGCGCGTACAGCGTGATAATATCCTTTTTTACTCTGGCGCAAATCGATATCTTTTGGGAAACCACCACCACTGGCAATGACCATATCTGATTGTTTACTGATGTGAACTTTGTATAAAAGATCTGCAATAGCACATCCCGCTTCATGAGCTGTCTTCCAATGGCCTGCAACAGCATCTGCAATTTTACCATCATGATCAAGAATAACATTAAACAAAAAATCAGGATTAACAAACTCACAAGCTTCAACCAAGTCAATATGAATTGGATTTCCATCTGTGTTGCCTGCTGTTGCCTTGGGGTCAACCATCATTCTGTGATTAAAAAAGATCGTTTCCTTTTTTGCGCAACCGGGTATGATATTTTTTCTTCCTCCACCATACCCTGCTAAATGATGCATGATGATGCCACCAGTAATAATGACCTTATCCACTTCTGTTACCAGTTTATTAATGTACACTTTATTTCCGCTGCTTGTTTGGCCAACGCAGACAAAATCAGCATGAACGCCATCATGTTGCACTGTGTGGATACGTTGAAAGAGCTCTTCACCTATAATCGTTTGCATTTCAGACTTATTCATCGGTTTATGCAGTCCGTTGGCAAACAAAATGGTTATATCCTTATCTTTGATCCCAGCTTGATTAAGCTGGTTAACAATAATCGGCACAAAGACTTCACTTTTTGTAAGTCTCGTAATATCATTGACCATTAAACATACTTTTTCGCCCGGTTTGCACAGCGTCTTAATTGTGGGTGTGCCAATTGGATTATTAAGGGCTTCAAGTATAATTTCCTCAGCATTAGTAAACTTTGGTTCGTATTGATTTGGATTAAGTACTTTTATAACTTCATCTTCCGGCAGTGTAATTTCCTGCAACGTTTTACCATACTTTATTTGATATTTTGTCATCTGTCTCCCTCCAAATCTCACAAAGATTACTGCTCGATTCTCAATCCTATCATCTTATAAGTCTACATTGAAGAATCTTATCATCAAAGATTCATTAACGATTTTTTAGCCACTTCATCACGCATCTACATAAAATGTTATACAGAACTTCATTCTTGCATGTCTTCAAAAAAATCATCATGTTATTTCCTGTTTAATGACTGGCTTGGCTTTTTATCCGCCCATCTCCAGAGTATGACTATTTGATTCAGTGGCAAGATTAACTAAGTTTCATTATCCTCACCAATTCATCATCTTTATAGATGCCCTGTCAAAGCTGCTAAAGCTACCGTCCTGGGAGAGGCAACATAAACATCGGAACCATCACTCCCCATTCTGCCGGGAAAATTTCGGGCGGATGCTGTTACACAAACTTCTCCATAACCAATTAAACCCTGATGCACACCACAACAGGCGCCGCAACCGACAGCTGTCAAAGTTGCACCCGCTTCGATTAATTTACTAATATACCCCTTCTCAATGGCTATCTGCAGTTCAAGCTGAGATGCAGGAGTGATGAGTAGTCTGACACCTGTGGCAATTTTCTTTCCTTCTAAAATTTCTGAGGCAATACCAATATCTTCGACTCTACCTCCAATGCAGCTGCCAAGGAATGCCTGATTAATCTTTATGCCCTTCTTCTGTTCAACTGGCATCACATTATCAACGCTATGTGGGCACGCAATCTGTGGTACGAGCCCGGATACATTGTATTTATAGACAGCTTGATACGTGAAGTCGCTGTCATTCTGAAATTGTTGGGCTGAAGATTCAATCCCAGCCTTCTCATTTAAATAATTTCTTGTTTGGTTATCGGGTGCGATATACGCACTCTTTGCACCCATTTCAACAGCCATGTTACACAATACCAACCGTTCAACTGTCGGCATTTTTTGAATGGTTTCCCCTGAAAACTCGAGTGTTTTATAAAGCGCAAAGCTAGTTCCAAGATCACCAAGCAGCATTAAAGCAACATCTTTAGCCATTACATCCGCTGACAAAGTACCAGATAAATCCACTTTAACTACTTCTGGAACACGTAACCATAATTCTCCGGATACCAATACCCCTGCCATATCTGTGGCACCCAGTCCGGTACTAAAAGCACCCAAAGCACCATGGCTCGTCGAGTGAGAATCTGTTATAACTATCAGTTTGCCTGGTTGACTTAAACCCATTTCTATCAGTACCTGATGACAGATCCCTTGATTAACATCCGTCAGATGCTTAATGCCATAATTAGCACAAAACTTTCTCATAAGCTGCTGATTGTCTGCTGCACTGACTGTTGATGGGGGAGCATGATGGTCAAAAATGAACACTATTTTTTCCGGATCAAATACCTTGCTGGCTCCCATGGCATTAAAGGAATGCACCACTTGTGGGTAAATGTCATTAATACCTGCAGTATCAACTTTTGCAATGATGATTTCTCCGGGAGAAACTTTTCTTTTTCCGGCAGCTTCAGCCAATATTTTATGTATCGCATGCATTCCTGCCACTGCTACATCTCCTTTAATTCAATTTTTTTTCGATAATACTCAATCAAACCGCCGCCGAACATTATTTCTGCCACAGCATCAGGTAAGATATTAACTTCATATGTTTTTTTCTTCGTGATATTATCTATCTTACCGTTTTTTAAACGAATCTCCAATTCGTCGCCGTCATCTACCAGATCAAGGATCTCTGGGCATTCAACAGCCGGCAACCCCAGATTAATGGAATTGCGGAAAAAAATACGGCCAAACGACTCAGCAATGACAGCCTTCACGCCTGCTTCTTTAAGCGCTATCGCTGCATGTTCTCTGCTTGACCCACAGCCAAAATTTCTTCCCGCTACGATAATAACCTCTTCATTTTGGATTTGGTAATGGAAATCCACAATAAGACCTTTCATTGCATATTGTCCAATCTCGCTTGGATCTGTGATTCCTAAATATCTGCCGGGATATATCTGATCCGTATCAATATCATGTCCCATTTTCCAGACTTTCCCTTTTTCTACCACCATACTTCCCTCCTTTTTATCGGACATATGATATTTTAGGTACCTATTATTGAAATGTGCTTCTGCAATCGTACTGTCCCATCTTGTTGCCATTAGAGTAGTTCATTCGAATATACTATGGAAAAACCGGTATGCAAACCAATTGGAGTGTATTTTTATGCAAAACACCGCCTTTTGATCACTTACCGGTTTCTGTTAAATGCTTTTTCTGCTGGTTACTGATTCGCTTTGACCAGTCTCACAGTATTTTTAGCCACTTCTTCAGGATCAATGTGTATACGTGCAACACCGCTATCAATCGCTGCTTTTGCAACTGCTTTTGCAACTGCTGGTGCTACACGGGAATCAAACGCTTTAGGAATGATGTATTGTTCATTTAATTCGTTAGGTTCTATCAAATCAGCAATAGCTATGGCTGCAGCCAATTTCATCTCTTCATTAATATCCTTTGCTCTTACATCCAATGCACCTCTCAAAACGCCCGGAAAAGCCAATACATTGTTTATCTGGTTGTAATAGTCTGATCGTCCTGTTCCGACAATGCTGGCACCAGCATCAATTGCGATTTCCGGCATTATCTCCGGAACGGGATTGGATAAAGCAAATATCATTGGGCGATTATTCATTAAACGGACCATCTCTCCAGTCATTGTCTCAGGTCCGGAAACTCCGATAAACACATCCGCTCCTTCAAGCGCATTGGAAAGATCAGCTTGTTTCTGATGCTTGTTTGTTTGCAGTGCCATTTCTTCTTTGATCCAGTTCATTCCTTCTGTTCTTTTTTGATGAATTGCTCCTCTGCGGTCGCATATAATTAAGTCTTTGACCCCAGCACTAAGCAGGATTTTTGAGATGGCTATTCCAGCAGCACCTGCTCCGTTTATAACAATTGTCAGCTCTTCCATGCTTTTACCCGTCAGCTTTAGTCCATTGTAAAGAGCAGCCAGAACAACGATTGCTGTTCCATGTTGATCATCATGGAACACCGGAATTGGCAGCGTTTCTTTCAGGCGTTTTTCAATCTCAAAACATGCAGGAGCAGCAATATCCTCAAGATTCACGCCGCCGAACATAGGTTCAATTAACGTGACTATTTCAACAATCTTATCAATGTCCGTTGTATTGACACAGATAGGAAATGCATCAACACCACCGAATGCCTTGAATAATACTGACTTGCCTTCCATAACCGGAATAGAGGCACTTGCACCAATATCACCCAGCCCTAAGACAGCTGTTCCATCCGTCACAACAGCGACCATGTTGCCTTTCGTTGTATAGTCATATACGCGATCTTTGTTCTCTTTAATTTCCATGCATGGGATCGCAACACCTGGAGTGTATGCCAGTGTTAAGTCTTCTGAGTTGCTTACTGGCACTTTACTGACTATTTCAATTTTTCCTTTGTTGTCACTATGAAGTTTTAGCGCTTTTTCTTTTAAAGAGCTCATCATTCAACAACTCCCCGCAATTAAATAATCAGCTTATGGCATCAGTAAATTAGGCAGACCCATTGAAATAATTGGGATATACGTAATGACAAATATCAAGATAATGAGGGCTATCAAGAATGGCATAATAGCTTTTGTCAGTGCATCTAACTGTATTTTGGCAATGTTACATGCCACAAACAGACAAAGACCCACCGGCGGAGTAATCATCCCAACGGCCAGATTAACGACCATCACCACACCCATGAATAATGGATCTATTCCCACCTGATATAGGATCGGCAGCAAGATGGGTGTGACCAGAATTACCGCTGCAGTCGTATTAATAAATGTTCCCAAAATCAATAGCAGAATATTGATAATGAAAAGGATAATATATGGATTTTCTGTTAGTGACAACATTGCCCGAGCAATTCCCTGGGGAATCATTTCCCGCACTAAGAACCAACCGAACAAGTTAGCTGTTGCAATAAGCAACATGATGACTGCAGAACCTACTGCTGAAGTGTAGAGAATTTCGGGAATTTCATTAAATTTCAATTCACGATAAACAAAAAGCCCTACTAATACACCATAGACAACTGCTACCGCTGCAGCTTCAGTGGGAGTGAAAATTCCACCATAAATCCCACCCAGGATAATTATCGGCATCAATAATGCAAAAAAGCTTTCTTTAAAAGCACGCATTCCTTCAGAAAAAGTTACTTTCTCAGAACCAGCATACCCTTTCTTTTTTGAAACAAAATATGCAATTGCCATCATTGTAAGGCCCATCAGTATTCCGGGGCCGAACCCGGCAAGAAACAGTCTGCCCACTGAAACGCCCGCTAATACAGCATAAAGAATCATTGGAATGCTTGGGGGGATAATGACACCAACGGTACCAGCGGCAGCTACTACTGCAGCAGAAAAATCTTTCGCATATCCTTTCTTTTCCATCTCTGGCACCATAATCGTTCCGATTGCTGCTGTCGTTGCCGGAGAAGAACCGGATATTGCTGCGAAGAACATTGATGCAAATATCGACACATGCGCCAAGCCTCCAGTGACTGTTCCGACCAAAGCACTTGCCAGATTAATCAATCGACGGGAGATCCCACCCCGCGACATTACATTTCCGGCTAATAGAAAGAATGGAATGGCCATGAGAGGAAAACTATCCACCGCACTAAACATTACCTGGGGAGCTATAACTGCAGAGACTGTTGTATAGCTTAATATCGACCATAATGACGCAATCCCCAGAGCAACCGCAATCGGTACCCCCATAATGAGAAAAACAGCCAGCAAACCAAATAAAAAAAGTGTCATGTTCATTCACCTCCTATCTTTTGTCATCTTTCAGATCTTCTTTTTGCAAACCTTCTTCCACTCCCCCAACGACATCCAGTAGATCCGGCGTCTCCGATCGTTGGTTTTCAATTTCTTTCGCCAAAAGGTATACAAAGTTCAACAGCATGAGGAAAGCACCTATCGGAATAGCAATATATGCATAGGTCATTGGAAGTTGAAGTGCTGGTGATGTCTGCCTCATCACCCGTAAAGAAATTGAAAGACCGTATCTGGAGATAAACCCCAAAAAGATGATGCTGGCGATGTATGATAACAGAACCATCATTTTTCTGACTTTTTCCGGAACTCTGTTCAAAAAAAAGTCTACCCCGGTATGTGCTTTCGTTCTAACCGCCACACTAGCCCCGAGAAAGGTTGCCCACACGAAGAAATATCTGGCAGCTTCTTCTGCCCATGGAATCGGTCTAGTCAGGACATATCTATAGATTATTTGGGTGAAGATTAACGCAACCATTGCTGAGAAACTAAATATCATAAGAATTCTAATTAGCTTATTAAGCGGAATAAGTATTTTGTCGAGAGCTCTCGCTAAACTCATGTTATTTCCCCCCATCCTATGAAAGGGAGAATGGATTAAACATCATTCTCCCTTTCATATACTTCATTTCTTGTTCATAGCATTAGATGGTTAATTAGTTATCAAGCGCCTGAATCCTTCGGATCATTTCGCCATGTTGGGCTTCATACTCCTCATAGACCGGTTGTACAGCCGCCTGGAATGCCGGAATATCTACTTCCAGTATAGTCATGCCGTGTTCTGCAATTTGCTCG
>JAWSUW010000090.1:0-14903 GCA_033549245.1 Bacillota bacterium
GACCAATACCTATATTTTAAATGGCAGTTCCAAATTTGAGGATATGATTCAATCCATCGAGAAAGGACTTTATGCAAAATATCTTGGCGGCGGATCCGTAAATACTGCCTCAGGAGAGTTCAACTTTGCCGTTCAGGAAGGGTATATGATAGAAAACGGAAAAATTACAGTGCCGGTAAAAGGAGCTACTTTGATAGGTACTGGTGTGGATATACTCAACAGAATTGAGATGGTAAGTGACAATTTTGAGTCTGGAGAGGGAATGTGTGGTTCGATCAGTGGCTCAATTCCTGCCGGTCTTGGACAGCCAGCTCTAAAGGTTTCCGAAATCACTGTTGGCGGAAGGGAGGAAGCTTAGTATGATTAGAGGTCAAATCCATACATTATTTGAAAAAGGTAAAAATAAAGGATTCACTTCTCAGGAAGTTTATTATCAGGAAAGCAAAAAACTTGCTATATCCGTTTTTGATGGTCAAGTGGACAAATTTACATTGTCTGAAGATGGTGGCATGTCATATCGTGTGATTTATGAAGGCAAGATGGGGTATGCGTACTCTGAGAGATTTGACGATGAGGCGATCGAGATGCTCCTTGATGAGGCTTTTGGAAATGCTGAAGTGATTGAATCGGAATATGAGGTCTTTTTGCATGATGGAAGTGGAATTTATTCTAAAATTGACGATTTCAATCCGGAACTCTCAAAACAATCCATTGATGATAAGATAAAATTTCTGGTCGATGTGGAAAGTGATCTGAAAGCCTATGATTCCAGAATCAAAAGACTTTCATACAACAATTATGTTGAAGTGGAAAGCTCCAGATTGATCATCAATACCGAGGGGCTTGATGTTGAGGACAGAGGCAACTATTGTCTTGCTTACGCCATGCCTGTTGTACAGTCGGACGGAGATACAAGGACAGGACTAGGATACGACATAGGCAATGACTTTTATGCGCTATCCAGTGAGAAGATCATAATGGATGCCGCCAAAGAATCACTTGGAATGCTCGGAGCAGAACCCATAGCTTCTACAACGTGCCCAGTGGTTGTTAAAAATGAGGCTTTTGCACAATTGTTCAGTGCTTATATGGGAATATTTAGTGCTGACCGTGTTCAAAAAGATATTTCAGCACTTAAAGGTAAAATTGGACAACTGATCGCTTCTGAAATAATCACTTTGATTGAGGATCCGCACATGACAGGTGCGATGGCATCATCTTCATTTGATTCGGAAGGTGTTCCTACCGCTCCAAAAAGAATTATAGAGAATGGTATTCTTAAAACATATTTATATAATTTGAAAACTGCTCATAAAGATGGGGTAAAATCAACTGGTAATGCCAGTAAGGGATCGTACAAAGGTACAATTGGTACAGCTCCGTCCAATATATATATTGAACCTGGAAAGGTTCCTTTTGAAGATTTGATTTGCAGTATTGAAGAGGGAGTCTTTATAGTTGGATTTCAAGGATTGCATTCTGGTCTTGATTCCATATCAGGTGATTTTTCATTACAATGTCATGGATTTGAAGTGAAAAATGGAAAACTCGGAAAACCAGTGAGTCAAATTACTGTATCAGGCAATTTTTTTGAGATGCTTAATGCAATTGATGCAATTGGTGATGATCTGATCTTCTCGATTATGGCTAATGATTTCATGGGTGCCCCTTCAATAAGAATCAATAAAATGGCGATTTCAGGTTAACAAGGAGAACAAATTGATCAAAACGATGCTTGTGACTATTGAAAAACACAATATGTTTGTGAAAGGTGACAAAGTGATTGTCGGATTATCAGGTGGACCTGATTCTCTGGCGTTGACACACGCCCTTTTTCATATTTCGGATAGTGTTGGATTTGAACTTGTCCCGGTGCATGTGAACCATTTGCTCAGAGGAGAATTTGCTGATGCGGATGAACAGTTTGTTATGGATTTTTGTTCGAATCTTGGATTGGAATGCCACACCTTCAGAGTCAATGTTTCTGAATATGCATCCGAACTCGGTATTTCCTTTGAGGAAGCTGGCAGAAGAGTGCGTTATGAGAAATTTGAGGAAGTCAGGGCAAAAGTCGGAGGCACGAAAATCGCTATAGGTCAGAACCGAAACGATTTGGTGGAGACTTTTTTTATCAATTTATTTAGAGGTTCAGGAATTGATGGACTTTCATCCATTGAATATGTCAGAGACAGTGTTTTCGTCAGACCGCTTCTCGAAGTGGATCGGACACAGATTGAAGACTACTGTGATCAGAACAATCTTGTGGCAAGAAGAGACCATACCAATGATGAAAATGATTATGTCAGAAACAAAATTCGAAACGTACTAATCCCATATATCAAAGACAATTTTAATCCTTCTATCAACGACACTGTTTTCAAAACGACAGAAATGATGAAAGATGAAAGGATGTTTTGGAATAGTCATGTTGAAAAATTGTTCGATGAAATGTGTGTATCAGAAAAAGGCAAAGTGCTCATTCGAGGTTCATCATTTGTGGATCTGACTGTTTCAGAACAAAGGCAGCTGATGAGATACTGCATCAGAAAAGTTCGAAAGCATTTGGTGGACATATCTTTAGATCAGTTGAACCAGATTCTAAAACTTACCAGAACCAATACCTCCATTCGATTGGATGAGCAATATGTAGTTTCATATGAATATGGAAATTATGTAGTATCAAAAATCGAACCGCTAACAAAGAATGTGAAAGCACCAGAAATATACTCTTTTGACTTGGATCTGGAAAGCTATTCGAAATTTGATACTAATGAATGGGTAGTGGCGTTAGATGCGGATCATGTAAAAGGCAAATTGACGATTAGAACTAGAAAAAGTGGCGATCGATTCATCCCATTGGGAATGAAAGGTCACAAAAAAATCAAGGACTTCTTTATTGATGAGAAAGTACCGGTGGCAAAGCGGGATGCGATATGGCTGATTTGCGATGACGAAAAGATTGTATGGATCCACGGAATGCGTATCCACGACCATTGTAAAATAACAAAAGACACAAAAAACATTATGATAATAAGCTTACAAGATATTGTTGAAAAACGATAATTGTGCTAAAATAATGTGATGTACACTCGATAAGGGAGGATGCTATGAAGAAAGGTTTAAGAGGCGCATCAATTTATATTGCAATTTTCATTGGGATTTTGATATTGGTGACTATGTCTGGGGTTAATGCTCAGAAGTCAGTTGATTTTTCATATGATGAATTCATGGTTAAATTGGAAAATAATCAAATTAAGGAAGTTCAAATAGACGGCAACAGTATTACGGGGCTGTTGAATGACGACTCGAAGTTCACCAGTTATGTTCCTAGTATGTTGGCACAAAGGACCGGTGAGTTGCTTCTCGAGTTAAAGGATAGCGGCAATCTTGTTAAAGTGACGGGCATTCCGCCTGCAAACACACCCTTCCTGATTGAGATATTACCAACCATCATTATGATTTTGCTTCTTGTGGTATTTTGGTTTGTGTTTATGCAAAATTCGCAAGGTGGCGGCTCCAAAGTGATGTCATTTGGTAAAAGTAAAGCAAAAATTGTTAAAGATTCCGGTAGAAAAATCACATTTGCAGATGTTGCCGGACTCAAAGAAGAAAAAGAGGAAATGGAAGAAATTGTGGATTTCCTCAAATTGCCTAGACGTTACCTCGCACTTGGTGCAAGGATTCCTAAAGGTATATTGATGGTTGGCCCTCCAGGAACTGGTAAGACATATCTTTCAAGAGCATGTGCCGGTGAAGCTGGAGTTCCCTTTTACACCATATCCGGTTCTGATTTCGTGGAGATGTTCGTTGGTGTTGGTGCTTCCAGAGTAAGAGATTTGTTCGAAGAAGCCAAGAAAAACGCACCTTGTATTGTTTTTATCGATGAAATTGATGCGGTTGGACGTAGAAGAGGCGCCGGTATGGGCGGTGGTCATGATGAAAGAGAGCAGACCTTGAATCAACTATTGGTTGAGATGGATGGGTTTACAGATAATCAAGGTGTAATCATTATCGCAGCAACAAACCGACCTGACATACTGGATCCAGCATTACTCAGACCAGGTCGTTTCGATAGACAAGTCATGATTGGTATACCTGATGTCAGAGAAAGAGAACAAATTCTCAGAGTACATGCAAAAAACAAACCTGTAGCAGATGATGTGAATTACGCAAAGCTTGCACAAAGTACACCTGGATTCACACCTGCCGATCTAGAGAATGTCATGAACGAAGCAGCGCTGTTGTCGGCTCGTATCAGTGATAAAATCATAAGAATGGAAACCATAAAGGATGCCATCATAAAGGTTATCGCAGGAGTTGAGAAGAAGAGTAGACTTGTCAGTGAAAAGGAAAGAAAATTGACAGCCTATCATGAGGCTGGTCATGCTGTAATCGCTCAATCGCTTCCAGAAACAGATCCTGTTCATCAAGTGACCATAATTCCTAGAGGTCGATCAGGCGGATTCACAATGCAATTGCCTGAGGAAGACAGAAGTTATGCAACAAAAAAAGGTATGGAAAGAGAACTCATCATACTTCTTGGCGGTAGAGTGGCAGAAAGTTTGATTCTTGGTGATATCAGTACGGGAGCTCAAAACGACCTCGGAAGAGTTACTAAAATCGCTCGCGCCATGGTCACAAAGTATGCCATGAGTGATAACCTTGGATCAATGAGTTACGATACCGAAGATGAGGTGTTCCTCGGAAGAGACTTCACATCGATGAAAAATTATTCGGAACACGTCGCTTCAGAAATCGATAGAGAAGTAAGAAATATAGTCGATAAAGCTTATGATAAAGCCAAAACATTGCTTGAAGAGCATGTTGACAAACTCCATGTCATAGCCGAAGCGCTTCTCAAATATGAGACTATCAGTGGCGAGGAATTCAAAATCGCTTATGATGAAGGAATAGAAGCCTTGACAGAAAAAGTCGAGAGCACCAAAGGGAAAATCGAAGAAGAAAGACGATTGACCAGAGAACAAGAAGAGAAAGAAAGAGTCGCATTTGAGAAGTTGAATGAAAAACTCAATGAAGACTCAAATGAAGCAGAAAAAGATGAAGCGCCAAAGAAAGATGATGAAAATCCTTTTGAAAGCAAAGCCTAATGAAAGTTCAATCAAACTCCGGGATGGATAGTCCCGGAGTTTTTTTGTTGTATACTTCTATTCACTGATGATATGATAGACGTAAACATATTAATGAAGGGAAGGAACTGAACTATGCAAAATTTAAATATTGGTGATACTTATACCTCTGAACTTGTTGTGGAAGAAAAGCACACTGCATCAGCATTCGGTAGTGGAAGTATTTTCGTCTTTTCAACTCCAATGATGATTGGACTTATGGAAAATGCCGCTCTAAAGTGTGCGCAAAAAAATCTCAATCCCGGTTACAGTACTGTAGGGATGTCTGTTGATATAGTCCACATAGCCGCAACGCCAATGGGACAAAAGGTCAAAGCAACCGCAGAACTCATAGGGATTGAAGGGAAGAAGTTGATTTTCAAGATTGAAGCATATGATGAAATCGAGAAAATCGGTGAAGGCAAACATGAACGCTATATTATCAATGTTGAAAAATTCATGAGTAAAGTTGAAGAAAAAAGAGGCGGAAATGCGTGAAGTTCATGTGGATAATGTCATCCAAACAATTAGTCAAATGTGCATCGATTGCAATTACAATATAGGTCAAGATATAAAAGAGGCTCTCGTCAAGGCTGAAATAAGTGAAGTTTCACCGATTGGAAAGAGCATAATTGGCGATTTATTACTCAATTCTCAAATTGCGGGAGACCAACAGATGCCAATCTGTCAAGATACCGGAATGGTAGTGGTTTTTATTGAAATCGGTCAAGAAGTCCACATAGTTGGTGGGTTGCTTGAGGACGCTATTCAAAGGGGCATTCGAGAAGGGTATGAAAAAGGGTATCTCAGAAAGTCAGTGGTCAGTGATCCATTGATTCGTAAAAATTCAAAGGATAATACACCTGGAGTGGTGTATTACGATATTGTCGAGGGGAACAAACTGAAAATTTCACTCGCTGCGAAAGGGTTTGGCAGTGAAAATATGTCAAAGCTCAAAATGTTGAAGCCATCGGATGGGATTGAAGGCGTTGAGGATTTTGTTTTGAGTGTAGTCAAAGAAGCTGGTCCTAATCCGTGTCCACCGATTGTGGTGGGTGTCGGTATAGGTGGGACGGTTGATAAAGCTGCACAAATAGCAAAAAAAGCGCTTTTCAGAAATGTTGATGAATCCAGTCCGATTCCATATGTCGCTGATCTTGAGACCCGTCTATTGGAAAAAATAAATCAACTCGGAATAGGACCTCAAGGACTGGGCGGAGTCAATACGGCACTTGGAGTCAATATCGAAATTTTTCCGACTCATATCGCAGGACTTCCAGTAGTTGTCAATATCAATTGCCATGCATCCAGACATGCAGTGGCTTATTTGTAGGAGGTATAAATGTCACTGAAAAAAATTCAAACACCACTTACAGATGAATCGGTACTGGATCTTAAAGCAGGAGATAGGGTTGAACTTTCTGGAACCATTTTCACAGCTAGAGATGCAGCACACCAGAGATTGATTGAAACCATAAGAAAAGGTGAGGACTTGCCATTTGAGCTAAATGGATCAATCATTTATTATTCAGGCTCCTCACCGGCTGCACCAGGAAAGGTCATAGGAGCTTGTGGACCGACGACCAGTTATCGAATGGACGAAATGACATTGCCTCTTCTCGGATTGGGACTGAAAGGGATGATTGGAAAGGGCGAAAGAAATCAAGAAGTCATTAAAGCTATGCAAACACATAAAGCAGTCTATTTTGCCGCAATCGGTGGTGCTGGAGCACTTATTGCCAGAGCGGTCAAAAAAAATGATGTCATCGCGTATGACGATCTTGGTGCAGAAGCAATCAGGAAACTTGAAGTGGAGGGATTCAAGGCTATTGTGGTCATTGATGCTCATGGCAACAATCTCTATGAAACCGAACCTTCCAAATACAAAACAACAACATAGTTGAAAGGAGATGTCATGTCTAAACAAATGATGAAGCAATATTATAACACCCATGCGATGGATCTTTACAAAAATACTTTTGGGATTGACCTTAGCGGTATTTATTCTGTGTTCGAGAAGCATCTCAAACCTGGTGATAAAATCTTGGATGTCGGGTTTGGATCCGGACGGGACAGCCACTATTTCAATGATCAAAAATATGAAGTAGTTTCAATTGATTTTGCGAAGGAAGTGGTCGATAGAGGTAAAATACTTCTCAACAATGAAGTGCTTCAAGTCGACGTGATGAATATCAAGTATGAAAACGAATTTGACGGTATCTGGGCGAGCGCTATTCTTTTACATTTTCACACTGAAGAGATCATAGAAATTGTTTCTAAATTCAATAAAGCCTTGAAACCCGGTGGAGCACTCTATATGTCATTCAAATATGGAACTGATGAAAAGTTGAGACATGGTCGTTTCTTCAATGATTTTGATGAACCAAAATTTACAGATCTAATGGCAAAACAAAATGATTTTGAAGTTGAAACGTTGTGGAAAACTCAAGATGCCAGAGAAAGTCATCCACATCAATATTGGCTTAATGCTGTTTTAATCAAAAAGTGATGAATTTGACTTGAAGATGGTATTGCAAGAAATCTTGCAACAAAATTATTGGTCTTTTTTTGTTAGTTGATGCTAAATGGTTATGAAAGTATACAATTATACTTTAACAAAAACAATGATATTTGGTTGATTTTGTGATATTCTTATATAGGCAAAATGCCTTATGCGGTCAATAATTAAAGGAGGAGTTAATGATGTTTAACAAGGATCAGATTTCTATTCTTAAAGATGCTGTAGATAAAGAAAATGCTAAAACGCAAGAAAAATTGCAAAAACGTCCGGAAAGAAAGACAGAATTCACTACAGGATCGGGTTCAGTGGTGAATAGATTGTACACACCTGTTGATATTGCAGACATGGATTATGCAAACGATCTAGGATTTCCAGGTCAATACCCTTACACTAGAGGTGTTCAGCCGACCATGTACAGAGGTCAGTTTTGGACAATGAGAATGTATGCGGGATTCGCTACTGCAGAAGAATCGAACAAGCGCTACAAATTTTTGGTAGAGCAAGGATCAAGCGGTCTTTCAGTTGCATTTGACTTACCTACACAAATTGGTTACGACTCTGATCATCCATTATCAGAAGGAGAAGTCGGAAAGGTCGGCGTTGCAATCGACTCTTTGGCAGACATGGAAATTTTGTTCGATGGCATACCTCTTGACAAAGTGAGTACGTCAATGACCATCAATGCACCAGCTTCGGTACTTTTGGCTATGTATATTGCAGTTGCCGAGAAACAAGGTACATCATCTGAAAAACTCAGAGGTACCATTCAAAATGATATACTTAAAGAATACATCGCAAGAGGCACTTATATTTTTCCAACAGAGCCTTCCATGCGATTGATCACAGATATATTCGCATATTGTTCAAAAGAAGTGCCACAATGGAACACCATTTCCATTTCTGGTTACCACATAAGAGAAGCTGGATCGACAGCGGCTCAAGAAGTCGGATTTACACTTGCAGATGGTGTTGCGTACGTGGAAGCGGCTATCAAAGCAGGTCTTGATGTCGATGAATTCGCTCCTCGTTTGTCATTCTTCTTCAACGCGCACAACGATTTGCTGGAAGAAGTTTCTAAGTATAGAGCAGCTAGAAGACTTTGGGCTCGAATCATGAAAGATAGATTCGGTGCAAAAGATCCAAAATCCATGCAACTCAAGTTCCATACTCAAACTGGTGGATCTACACTCACTGCTCAACAACCAGATAACAATATTGTCAGAGTTGCCATTCAAACACTTGCTGCGGTACTTGGTGGAACTCAAAGTTTACACACCAACTCAAGAGATGAGGCGATGGCTCTTCCAACTGAAGACTCTGTAAGAATCGCACTCAGAACACAACAAATCGTTGCAAATGAAAGTGGAGTGACGGACATAGTCGACCCACTCGCAGGCTCCTACTATATTGAAGCTAAAACAAAAGAGATTGAAGATGAGGCATATGCTTATATCAAGAAGATCGATGATATCGGTGGAGCTACAAAAGCCATTGACTCGGGATACATCCAACAAGAAATCATGGATGCGGCATATGATTATCAGAAGAAAATTGAAAATAACGAGCTAATTGTTGTCGGTGTCAACAAATTCCAAATCGAAGAGGAAGCTCCAAAAGGATTGCTTCGTGTAGATCCAGCAGTTGGGGAAATGCAAAAACAGAAATTGGTTGAACTTAAGGCGAAAAGAGACAATACAAAAGTGGAAGAAACATTGTCAGCCCTCAAAAAAGCATGTGAAGGTTCTGAAAATGTAATGCCTTATGTACTTGACGCTGTTAAGACCTACGCGACACTCGGTGAAATTTGCGATGTCATGAGAGCAGTCTTCGGAGAATACCAACAAACGGTTAACTTATAGTTCTTAGTGGATATGAGGAGGAAAAGATGGATAGACCAATTAGAGTTTTAGTGGCTAAACCGGGCCTTGATGGACATGATAGAGGTGCTAAAGTCATAGCAAGAGCACTACGTGACGCGGGCATGGAAGTAATATATACAGGACTTAGACAAACACCTGAGCAAATAGTTAATGCGGCAATTCAGGAAGACGTGGATTGTATCGCCATGAGCATCTTATCAGGTGCGCACAATACACTTTTACCAAGAGTTGTAGACCTTTTAAGAGCTGAAGAGGCAGAGGATATTCTAGTAATTGGTGGAGGAGTAATCCCTACTGATGATATCCCTGCATTAAAAGAAAAAGGGATTAAAGCAATTTTCACACCTGGAACACCTACACAAGTTACAATAGACTACATTAGAGAAAATGTTGCTAAAAGATAGAAATAAGTGACCTAAACACCCATGGTCAACCTGGGAGGATAGCAATATGGATATCGAGAAAAGACTGCTCGGAAAAGACAAACGCGCTGCGGCAAGACTGATCTCATTGCTTGAAAACAAAGATCCAGAAGGTCTTGAAATTCTGAAAAAATTATATCACATGAGCGGAAACGCTTTTGTCATAGGAATTACTGGACCTCCTGGAGCGGGAAAAAGCACACTAACTGACAAACTCGCCAAAGCACTAAGAAAACAAGACAAATCGGTTTCCATAATTGCTGTGGACCCAACTTCTCCCTTTACAGGCGGAGCCATACTCGGTGACAGGGTTCGCATGAACGATTTGAGTATGGATTCCGGCGTGTTTATAAGAAGCATGGGAGCGAGAGGCCATCTGGGTGGTATTTCAGAGGCGACATCGGCGGCAATAAAAGTACTTGACATCATGGGTTCAGACTATATATTTATTGAAACTGTCGGTGTCGGTCAATCTGAAATAGACATAGTTAAAAACTGTGATACAACTGTTATGGTTATGGTTCCAGGTTTAGGGGATGATATTCAAGCGATTAAAGCAGGAGTAATGGAGATAGGAGATGTGTTTGCGGTCAACAAATCGGATAGGGATGGAGCAAAAAGAACTGCCAGAGAAATTGAGATGATGCTCGATTTCAACAAGGACGTCAAATGGAGACCTCCTGTTAAAATGGTGGTAGCTGTGGATAATCAAGGGATTGATGAACTGTTGGAATCCATTCACATGCACCGGACATATATGATTGACAATGAATTATTCGATGAAAGAAGAGCCAACAATGCGAAAAATGAAGTTGTCGAGTTAATCAAAGAACGCATTGAACATACTATACTGGACAAATCGCAAAAAGAGGAGAAACTCGAATATTATGCAAAACGGGTCGCTGATCGCGAGATGGATCCATATTCAGCGGTAGATGCCGTCTTTAATGATGTTAAAGCGGCACTTCAAGTGTAAGTTTTTAATAAATATATTAGGTGAAAAAAAGACTTTAATAATAAAAGTCAAAACGTATAATCGTTTAATAAGTTAGTTTACTTGATTTTTTAGAATTGTTAGAATAGTAAAGGAAACTGCGGAGGGATATCAATGAAAACATTAAAAGTCGATCACATCGGTATAGCAGTAAAGAATTTGGATGAGTCCATAAAATTTTACCAGGACATACTCGGGCTCGAGTTACAAGGAACTGAAGTCGTTGATGAACAAAAGGTCCGTGTCGCTTTTTTACCGGTCGGTGATACTGAGATCGAATTGCTTGAATCCACATCTGAAGATGGACCAATAGCTAAATTCATTGAAAAAAACGGCGAAGGCGTTCAACATATCGCTTTCAAAGTGGACAATATTGAAGAGGCGATTGAATATTTGCTTTCAAAAGGTATGAAAATGATCGATGAAAAACCAAGATATGGTGCCGGTGGAGCAAAGATTGCATTTGTTCATCCGAAAAGCTCAAATCGGGTTTTGGTGGAACTAAGCGAACGATCTGAATAAATAAAGGGTGGAGGGACAAAATGTCTGTAAACAAGTTGGATGATTTAAGACGAAGGAAAGAAGTAATCCTGGCAGGTGGTGGAGAAAAACGCATCGCCAAACAACATGATAGTGGAAAATTGACTGCAAGAGAACGTTTGGATTTACTTTTTGATGAAGGCACATTTGTTGAATTGGATGCATTTGTTAAACATCGTTGCACCAATTTTGGAATGGAAAGTGTCGAAGCACCTGCAGAGGGTGTTGTAACAGGTTATGGTAAAGTTGACGGCCGTTTGGTCTATGCTTACTCACAAGACTTTACTGTTGTCGGTGGATCACTTGGAGAAATGCATGCAAACAAGATTTGCAAGGCAATGGACAATGCACTTAAAATGGGTGCGCCAATAGTCGGAATCAATGACTCAGGTGGAGCAAGAATCCAAGAAGCTGTAGACGCATTATCCGGTTATGGTAAAATCTTTTTCAAAAACACAATGGCATCAGGTGTAATCCCACAAATCACTGCAATCATGGGACCTTGCGCAGGTGGAGCGGTTTATTCGCCGGCACTTACGGATTTTGTCTTCATGGTTAACAAAACATCACAAATGTTTATCACAGGACCACAAGTCATCAAGACAGTAACTGGTGAAGAAGTGACTGCTGAAGCGCTTGGTGGAGCTATGACTCACAACTCAGTAAGTGGTGTTTCCCAATTCATGTCTGAAACAGATCAAGCTTGTATCGAAGATATCAGAAGATTACTTGGTTTTCTTCCATCCAACAATATGGAGACAGCTCCTGAGTATGCATGCGAAGATGATATCAATGCACTTGAAGAAGCACTCAATTCAATCATGCCGGATAATCCAAACAAGCCGTATGACATGCATGATGTGATTCGCGCAATTGTTGACGGTGGTGATTTTATGGAGTATCTGCCTCATTATGCAAAAAATATCATTACTGGTCTTGCCAGATTGAATGGAAAGACAATCGGAATTATCGCCAACCAACCAAAAGTATTGGCAGGTTGCCTAGATGTTAATGCTTCCGATAAGTCTGCACGTTTCATAAGAACATGTGATGCGTTCAATATTCCTTTATTAAATATCGTAGACGTCCCTGGTTTCTTGCCGGGAACAGAACAAGAATACGGCGGAATTATTCGTCACGGAGCTAAAATGCTTTATGCTTATAGTGAAGCAACTGTACCGAAATTGACATTGATCGTCAGAAAAGCATATGGTGGAGCTTATCTTGCAATGTGCTCAAAAGACCTTGGAGCAGATCTCGTTTTGGCATGGCCATCAGCTGAGATTGCTGTCATGGGACCACAAGGTGCTGCAAACATCGTGTTCAGAGGAGAAATTCAAAGCGCTGCCGATCCAGTGGAGACGCGTGCTAGATTGATTCAAGAATATACCGATGAATTCGCGACACCGTATAAAGCAGCTGAACGTGGTTTTGTAGATGATGTCATTGAACCTGCGGCAACACGTCCAAGATTGATTGATGCATTTGATATGCTTTCATCAAAACGTGAGACAAGACCTGCCAAAAAACACGGAAATCTACCGCTGTAGTTAGGAAGAGGTGACTAAATGGATATTTTAGAACAGTTTACACATGCTGATACTTTTGCACTTATGCCAATGGGAGATAAACTCATTGCAACCATGTATGTAATAATACTTGGAATGGGCATAACATTTACCGCACTGATTTTGATTTGGGCTTTGACAGCCTTGATGTCAAAAATCATCATGGCAATGGATTCAAACAAGAAACCTGAAATCAAAACAGTCAAGCCTGTTGTTGCCCAGAATCCTGTAGTGGAAGCGCCTCAGGAAGAAGATCAATCTGAACTCATTGCTGTAATAACAGCTGCGATTGCCGCTTCACTCAACACATCAATGCATAATATTGTTGTAAGCAATATCACCAGAGTTTCGGACAACACGCCTGTATGGGGTCAAACCGGAAGAAGCGAAGTCATGGCTTCTAGATTTTAATTCGAATATTATTGGAGGATGAGTGTAATGAAAAAGTTTAATATAACGGTTAATGGAAAAGCATATGAAGTTGAAGTAGAAGAAGTAGGTGGCGTAGCTTCACCGGTTCAAAGAACTGCTCCAAGAGCAGCAGCTCCTGTGGCATCTAGCGCACCTGCACCGGCTGCTGCACCTAAAGCTGCAGCTCCAGCTCCAAGCGCACCAGTGGCAGAGGGCGGAGAAAAAGTTGTATCTCCAATGCCAGGAACAATATTTGATATTAAAGTAGCTGTTGGCGACACAGTAAGCCAAGGCGATGTGCTATTGATCCTTGAAGCCATGAAAATGGAAAACGAAATCATGGCACCAGCAGGTGGCAAGGTACTTTCCATCAATACAAATAAAGGTGCATCAGTAAATTCAGGGGACGTTCTAGTAGTCATCGGATAAACCGATTATTACTGGTTATGAAAGGAGATGCACTATGCTTCAAACAATTAAAGAATTTTACATGACCACAGGATTTGATAATATGACGGGTCCGCAGATGATTATGATCGGTGTGTCGTTTTTTCTCCTCTATTTGGCGATTCGTAAAGGATTTGAACCATTGTTGCTTGTACCGATAGCATTTGGTATGTTCCTCACGAATCTTCCCGAAGCAGGTATGATGACTCCACCGGTCTATGCAGCGGATGGCAGTCTTAGCCAAGTTGGCGGACTCCTTTACTATCTGTATCAAGGTAACAAACTGGGAATATTTCCACCACTGATCTTTTTAGGTGTTGGTGCGATGACGGATTTTGGTCCACTCATCGCCAATCCAAAATCACTTTTACTCGGCGCTGCTGCACAGTTCGGTATTTTCGTCACATTCTTCGGTGCGATAGCATCAGGATTGTTTACACCTGCTGAAGCTGCATCTATCGGAATCATCGGTGGTGCTGATGGTCCAACCGCTATATTCTTATCATCAAAACTTGCACCACATATCATGGGTTCGATAGCGGTAGCTGCGTATTCATATATGGCACTTGTACCAGTTATTCAACCACCAATCATGAAGCTTCTGACAACAAAGGAAGAACGTCAGATCAAAATGAAACAACTTCGTCATGTGTCAAAACTTGAAAAAATAGTATTCCCGATCTTGGGTACATTGATCGTATCACTGATTGTTCCACCAGCTGGAGCTCTAATAGGTATGTTGATGCTTGGTAACCTTTTCAAGGAGTCAGGAGTTGTAGGCAGATTATCTGATACCGCTCAAAATGCAATGATGAATATCGTAACGATTTTCCTTGGAGTGACAGTTGGTGCTACAGCATCAGCAGAAGCATTCATCAAAGTTGAGACACTTGCAATTGTCGGTCTAGGTGTTGTAGCATTTGCAATTGGTACAGCAGCTGGTGTGTTACTTGCTAAACTCATGAATCTGTTCGTCAAAGACAAAGTAAATCCA
>JAWSUW010000091.1:0-14884 GCA_033549245.1 Bacillota bacterium
GTGTACGGCAAACGTAAGCACGGTTCTGTGAGAGCAAAGAAATTCGGACTAATTATCCGAATTTCTAGCTACTCGATTGATATTCGCAAAGGATAAGCAGAAAGTGGGAAATTATCTGAGCTATGCAAGAAAAGTCTTGGAAGAAGAACTTAAACTTACAGTCAACCAGAAGAAAACGAAGCTAACAGAAGCAAGCCAAGGCGTAGAATTCTTGGGATTCAAAATTTATGAGACACATCTAGCTGTCAATCCCAAAAGAATAAAGCGCTTCAAAGACAAGGTCAGAAACATCACCAAAAGGGGATGTGGAAGACCGCTTGAGGTTGTAATAAAGGAACTAAATCCGATATTACGAGGGTGGATGAACTATTATCGTATAGCAAACATCAAGAAGCTAACAGAAGGATTGATGAGTTGGATACGAAGAAGATTGAGAATGATAAGAATGAAGCAATGGAAAACGTACAAGAAAATGCATAAAGAAATGAGAAAACGAGGAATCAAAGGAAATGGCGAGAAAATGGATGTAAGAAAATGGAAGAACTCCACTACTCACATCATACACATTCTTTTGCCAAACAAATTCTTTGAAGACTTAGGACTCATTGATATGCACTCATATGAAGTAGGATTATTGTCGAATTATTATTGATTCGGAGAGAAATTTCAGGAGCCGTGTACGGCAAACGTAAGCACGGTTCTGTGAGAGCAAAGAAATTCGGACTAATTATCCGAATTTCTAGCTACTCGATGTTGTGTTCATTCATTTTTTAATGGCCAATTCCACCACGCACGTTGATCAAATCACTGTAACCAAGTTTTGAAAGGATTCTTGCGGCTTGCATACTTCTTGAACCGGATGCGCAAAGCAAAACAACAGGTAATGTTTTATCGATCTCATTGGTTCTTTTACTGAGCGATTGAAGAGGAATGTTTTTAAATCCTTTGATTTTCTTTTGGTTGAATTCATCTGCAGTTCTGACATCTATATAAGATCTTTTACTTTTCTTATCCAGCATCAATTCATTGAGTTGATTTTTTGTGATCATTGTAACTTTCGGTGCGGTCAGTTTTTTGTAAATTGTAAATGCGACCACTACGGCCACCAGTATCAATAATGTTTCCATTGTGCCTCCTATAATCCGTTTTATCCCCGCTGCAGGGGGGGTACTATGAGATAATAACATAGATAATTATCAAAATCAATCTTTTCTGCCTAAATAGTTTGTTGATGATTACAGATTATTCTGATAACATAAAAGAAAGTATGATACATAGGGAAGGTCTTATCGTGAGAAATGAAGTTCAAACGGTTTCACTTGATGAATTGAATATTCTTGGTAATTTGATAGCGACGCCATTAATTGTAATGACAGCTGATGAAGTCCTTTATATCAATGACCTTTTTACTACTATGACAGGTTATGATATGGAAGACCTGATGAAATCAGGATTTCAAAACACGATTGCCACTGACCAGCAATATAAATTTTTCATCAGACTCAGCAAAGCTCTAAAAGGGAAAAAATATGATGATATGAACGAATTCAGGCTTAGGTGCAAAGATGGAAGCTGGATTTGGGTGGACTATAAGAGCAGACTAGTGAGTTACGAAGGAAAAACTTTTTTGCTATTGAACCTTATGGACATCACAGAAAAGAAAATGAAACTTGAGAAATTTCTAAAACTCAGAGATGCCATGCTGGATGTGTCCCAATCTGTTGTCAATACTGGTGACATAGACCTGTTTTACCAGATGATTCTCACAAAGGCTATGGAAGCCATACCGAGTGCTAAACTTGGTACAGTGTTACTGAAAAAAGGTGAATACCTTGAAGTGTCGGCACAAAGCGGTTTCAGGGTCGATAGTATTACTGGATTTAAGATTCCACTCAAAGAATCATTTATTTATCAAGCGACGAATGGACGTCTCGATGAAATCGCAAAAATTGATGACCTGCTTTCGATGGGGGATTATCCTAAAATAAGTTCCGAAGACGATGAGGACAAGTTCATAAGGGCCACCATAACAGCACCGATTTATATCAATGATGAGTTCTTTGGGACTGTTAATGTGGATTCCACTAAAGTAGGTGGCTTCAATAGTGACGATCTCAAGTTGATGGAATTTGTCAGAAACAACGTTGAAATTGCAATTGCCAATCACTTGCTTTATCAGGAGAAAGTATATCTTTCTAGGTTCGACAGTTTGACGGGTCTATTCAATAGAAGTCATTTCGAGGAAATATTCAAGCATCATAGAGAGAAAGCGCTTCGCTATGATGAGCCATTTCAGTTGGTTTTGTTTGACATGAACGATCTTAAAAAAATCAACGATGTTTATGGTCATATCGCAGGTGACCAAGTCATCAAAACCTATTCTGATTATTGCTCCCATTTCATGAGAAAAAGCGATGTGATCTCAAGATATGGTGGCGATGAGTTTGTTGGATTGTTTTTCGGAACAACTAGAATTCAGTTGTCAAGAAGACTTAACAGGTTCCTGTCTGAATTAAATGATCAACCTGTGAAGATAGATCAGCACCTCATCAATTTTTCATTTAGTTTTGGTATATCAACATTTGGAGAAGATGGCACCGAACTGGAAACTTTATTCAAGGTCGCTGATCAGAGAATGTACAAATTCAAAACAAAATATAAGCAAAGAAAAGAATGACCAGAGCTGATGCTCTGGTCATTTGAACTTTCGTTGAGCTTGTATCTGCTTTTCAATATCGTATAATAGTAATAGGAGGCTCACATGTTTAACATCTTTGATAGGGAAAAACAAAAATGGCCGATCAAAGTGTGGCTAGAGAATGAAGCAGACCTTGAATCAGAATGCCTAAAACAGGCTCTGAATCTAGCCAACTTGGATTTTATATATAAGTGGGTGGCGCTTATGCCGGATACCCACCCTGGTTTTGGTATGCCAATAGGCGGAGTTATTGCCACTGAAAACGTGATCATCCCAAATGCTGTTGGAGTGGACATTGGCTGTGGGATGCAATTTGTCATGACAAATATTCCAGTAGAAGAGCTGAAAAAAGTCAACACACCTGATGGAAGCCTGATAGAGATCATCGTCTCTGAAATACTCATAGCAGTGCCAACCGGCTTCAGTCATCATAAATTCAAGCAAAAGTGCAATGCAGTGGATACTTTTAGAGCAGAATTGAGTGCCAATCCATCAAAATATACACCCAAGGAGTTGCTCAAAGAGATTGATTCGGCAGCCATGCAAGTAGGGACACTTGGTGGGGGCAATCATTTCATTGAACTTCAAATTGATGATGAGGGCAATCTGGGAATCATGGTTCATTCGGGATCTAGAAATCTTGGACTCAAAATTTGTAATGCTTTCAATTCACTTGCAAAGGAATCCAACACAAGGAATTTGTCTTATTTGGATGCAAGTAGTGAACTTGGGCAGGAATATATCAGGTGGATGAGTTTTGCAATGGAGTTTGCTAAAGAGAATAGGACCCGTATGATGAACGTGGTTACCAAGACCATACTCAATCTTTTCAAACAATATGTGAATTTTGGTGAAATCAAGCTGACAGAGAGTCTAGATTGCCATCACAACTATGCCTCTTACGAACAGCATTACAATAAGATGGTTTGGGTTCACAGGAAAGGTGCCATAAGTGCACGTGAAGGTGAACTGGGGATTATCCCTGGAGCTATGGGCTCTTATTCATATATAGTTATGGGCAGAGGAAACCCGGAAAGCTTTGAGTCCAGCTCTCATGGCGCTGGACGACTCATGAGTCGCAAGGATGCCAAAGTTAAGTTTTCTACTGTAGCTACTTTTGAAGATTTAAAGGCACAAGGTGTGGTTATAGGTAAAGTTAAAAAAGCAGATATTGGCGAGGAAGCACGCCTTGCATATAAAGATATCGACCAAGTGATTGAAAATGAAAGAGATTTGATTGATCCAATCAAAAGATTAAAAACAATTGCAGTCGTTAAAGGTTAAAATGGAGGGTATCAAATGAAAAAATATATTGTACCAGTATTGATTTTATTGGCATTTGCAGTGTTTATATTTCCAAATCTCCCTTTGATAGATGAACCAGATATCGGAAATGAATTGCCTGAACAAACCTCACAGACAATGATTGAAAAAGATGGCAGTTATACTTCAAAAGATGAAGTCGCGGCATATATTAACGAGTATGGTGAGCTTCCATCCAATTTCATAACCAAATCTGAAGCGTCGGAACTTGGATGGAAATCAAATGAGGGGAATTTATGGGAAGTTGCTGAAGGGATGAGTATTGGTGGCGATCGATTCGGAAATCGTGAAGGGTTGTTGCCAGCTGAAAATGGAAGAGACTATTACGAATGCGATATCAATTATGAAGGTGGATATAGGGGTGCTGAAAGAATAGTTTTTTCTGGTGATGGCTTAATTTTTTACACTGCCGACCATTATGAGACATTTGAACAATTGTATGGGGAGGAATAACATGAATTATTTAATCCTGGATGGGCTCAAAATGTATACAAAAGAAGAAGCACATAGGCATCTCAAGGAGGGGTTTCAATTTCCTGAGTATTATGGTGCCAATTTAGATGCACTTTACGATTTGCTCAGTACTTGGTCAGAACCGGTTGAAGTGCATGTCGAAAACTATGATGCGATGATTGGAAGTTTAGGGAAATATGGGGTTGATATAATAAAAACCATTAAAGAAGCTGGTCATGAAAACTGGAAAGTACATCTGGTGATTGAGGAGGAAAAAAATGAATGGTTTGAATAAAAAAGATCTCGACAGGAGACTGGTATGAAACGTATCGATACCTTGCAGGCGAGAGTGGTTGTCACTGTAATATTTTTGCTGTTTATAGCACTTGTTTTGCCCTATGTCTCCTCTCTGACGAGTGAAGTAACCGGTGTCACTGAATCACCTGATACATCATTCTTTTATCAATCAGAAAAGATATTTGATATGGCGGAAACCTATGGTGAATCGGGTCGAGACTTTTATATTTTGATCAGATGGACATTTGATGTTGTTTGGCCAATTGTGTATGGTTCTTTTCTATACGTTATGATCAGATGGATTCAAACGAGTTTAAGGTTAAATAGATTGACACTGCTCCCAATTGTGGGTGTGGTATTTGATTTTATCGAAAACATTTGTGCGACGTTGATATTTTGGGCATATCCTATCAGATTGGAATGGATTGCAAAGATAATACCTTATATTACTATGATCAAATGGATTGCAATCGGGATTAGTTTTGTAGCTTTGATAGTTGGAATCATTCTTATCAAGTTCGGGAAGAAAAATGCGAAAGAGCAATCAAACTAGGGGGAAATGACATGTACAACCGTTTTACATTTTTTGACCTGGAGACGCCAAATCGTTTCAATGATCGGATTTGTGCGTTTGGACTCATTCATATGGTCGATGATGAGATTGTTTTTGAACAGGAATTTCTTGTGAATCCAGAAGTTTACTTCGATACGTTCAATGTACAGCTTCATGGGGTGTCACGAAATATGGTGAGAAACAAGCCGACTTTTGATAAAATTTGGCCAGAAATCGAGAAATATTTTATTGATTCAGTGGTAGTAGCTCATAACGCTAGTTTTGATCTGGGAGTACTCAGCAAAGTCATGCATCATTATGGTCTAGAATTGCCTGAAATCAAATACAGTTGCACAGTAACCATGGCTAGAAAAAGAATCAGGTCGCCGAAGTACAGCTTGGATGTGATCAGCAGTTTTTTTGGTGTGGATCTTTTAAGACATCATAACGCCATGGCTGATACAAAAGCATGTCAAGGAATCTTTTTAAAGATGATGTCTGGGTATGGGTACTCTGAAAGTGACGTATCACTTTACAAAAGCAACTTATCGATTCATAAAGGCTCATCAGGTAGTTTCACTCCCAACCGAACATATACGGATCGCACAATCAAAGTGCAGGAATTTCTTGGAATTATTAAATCCATTATTCATTCTAATGATTTTTCCAGTGTCTCCATCAAAAATTTGAAGGACTGGATGAACAGACGCCCAGAATTGGATTCGGAACTAGTATATAAGAAAATCAAATTGAAAATTGAACAGGGAGATGACCTCAGAGCTTGTTTTAATGAATGTGTAGATCCCGTAAAAAGTGCCGATTACGATGCAATAGATATTGATGGCAAACTATTTTGTATGACGGGCAATTTCAGTTTTGGTACAAAGACTGATGTTGAACTGTTTATTATTGCACACGGAGGGAAAATACATCCTTCAGTGACCCGTGCTGTGGATTATGTTTTGGTTGGCAACGAAGGCGACCCGGGGTGGTCTTATGGAACTTATGGTGCCAAGGTGAAAAAGGCGATGAAAATGAAGGAAAAAGGGTATCCAATAAAGATTATCAGTGAAAAGGATTTATTTGGGGAATAATAATGCATCCCAAACGGAAGGCTTTTGTATACATGCATCTGGAAAACTGATCCATAGTTGATAGATATGGAGTGCAGATGTATAATGATAGAACGACATTAGACTGGTGGTTTTTATGGCAAGGACAGATAAATTCAACGACAAACATTATATTATGCATTGTGATATGCCTTCTGATTTGTTCACTGTGAGAGGCATTAAAAAAGAGTATAGGGCACTGGCCAAAATTTGGCATCCGGACATCTCCGAGGTCAAGGAAGCTCTATTTATAATGAGCAAAATCAATGCTCTTTATAATGAGGGACAGTTGCTGATCAAGAATCATAAATTCTATGAAAAAGATAGAATATTGAATAGAGATAGAAGACGATTCGACAATGTCGACAAAAATGACATCAAAGAAACAAAAGTTGATTATTCGGAATACAAAGAGGAAATAAAAAGAAGTAAAAGAAAGCGTGTCATCGAGCTAAAGACGAATTCGGGAAAATGTGTACGCTTCAAATATCTGAAGAGAGTCATCATCGAGCTTGGGTTCATGTATGTATCTGAGGAACATATTCTTCTTGAAATCACAAAGCTCAAACGTAAAATTTTTATGGATTCGATTAAAATTGTCAAAAACGGGGAAGGCAGTTACTTCAAAGTTCCAATTCCCGAAATTATCGATTCATTTGACACTGAGACCCATGGGTATATAGTCATAAAAAAAGAGAAGGGCATCGAACCTATTGTGGCGCTAGAAGCGGTTTCTGGTTATCTTAAACCACTCGCGTGCAGAAAAATATGTGAAGGGATATTTTACGATTTGACTGCCCTTAAATACATGGGGTTGACATCAACCGGTCTTGAAAAAGATCTTTTGTTCATCGATGTATCAACAGGAAGACTCCATAATTTAGGACTTTATTTCTATTTACATGAATTCAATTCGAAGTTAAGCCGAGCACCATTAGAGGTTACTGAATCACTTCAGCATTTAAAGCCAAAAAGCAATGAATCGCTGATCATTGAACTGGTCAAGTCACTTATACTGAAATTAAGCATAAATGCTGGACTGAAAGTGGATGACTTTTATAAATGGATCATGGAACTCAATAATGATTCTCTCGAAGTTTCTCTGGCAGAAAGTCAAGTGTTCAACAGATCGATAATGTCAGTAACCAATCATGGGTTCAATTTGGAATCCTATTATAGTGCGATATCAAGTAGTTGATAAGCCAAATGGAGGTATCAATATGAAAGTTGCGAAAATACTGGCTTTTTTAGGTGTAATGGCAATGACCGCTGCACTTGTTTTTGGATTCTCAAGAGGTGATTTTTTTATAGACGGTGGCGAAATCCTTGCAAACCCTTGGGGCATTGTATCCATGGTGGATTTATATGTTGGATTCACATTGTTTTCAATGTGGATCGCATACCGTGAGAAAAATATTGCTGTAGCGGGAATCTGGATCGTACTCATGATGGTGCTTGGATTCTTTACAGGTGCACTTTATGTTTTGATTCAACTCTTCACTTGCAAAGGGGACATGAACAGGTTTTTTATGGGTGATAGAGCTTGAATCGGGGCAAGGAAATAATGGAAGAACTCAGATCGGTGATTTCCGGTAAGACACTGGATGCTATTTTACCTCCTCTGTTATTTGTTATTTTAAATGGTAAGGTAGGACTTGGTACTGCTGTAGTTATTTCTGCATTATCAGCGATTGCTGTAGGTGTTTTGAGAATTTTATATAAACAAAAGTGGCAGTACGCTTTCGGTGGCTTGGCAGGAATTATTGTTGCTTCGAGTTTTTCTTATTTTTCAGGAAGTGCCTCAAATTATTTTTTACCCGGAATAATAAGCAGTGGATTTGTTTTTTTGATTTCAATCGTTAGTGTCCTTGTGGGGAAACCTCTCGCTGCATGGGCGAGTCATTTGTCTCGTGGATGGTCGCTCGAATGGTTTTGGAGAAAGGACATCAAGCCAGCTTATAGGGAAGTGACGCTTTTCTGGTCCTTTTTCTTTTTGCTTAGATTTGTTGTGTTGATGATTCTACTACTCCGTGAGAATGTTGCTCAACTGTTTGCTTGGAAAACACTCCTTGGATGGCCGGTGACAATCTCTGTATTAGTTGTCAGTTATATATATGGCATATGGCGCCTTAAGAATCTCGGAGGACCGGGTATAGAAGAGTATTTAGCTGGGAAACAACCACCGTACAAAGGTCAGACACGTGGATTTTAATATTAATATTTAAAGATATATTTTCAAATTGCAATTATTGCGATATAATGAATTATGTCTACCAATTTTCAGGAGGCAATAACTGTGCTGTTTATCCTTGGTTCGAGTATAGGTTTCTTTCTTTTCATTATTTATGATATTAATAGTATTAAATGGCAATCGAAGTTTGTGAATCATTTTTTTTATATTGGCTGCTTTCTCATTATAACCAATACTTTGGGAGCAATATATCGTTTTTCAGATGCCATTGAGATGAATATGATATCTCAAGTGGTATGGATCTCAATTATTCTTTCTTTCTTAATCCTGTTGATCTTCACTTTGTTTTTTGCATTACCTTTTGATTCAACTTATGTGAAAAATGATATAGGTAGAAAAACATATACAAAAGGAATGTATGCATTATGTCGACATCCCGGAGTAATATGGTTTGCTGGATTATATTTTTCATTGTTTTTTTGGATGGGCAATCCAAATATTCTCTATTTGGCAATTGTTCTAAATCTTATGAATTTTGTATATATTGTCTTTCAAGACTTGTGGACATTTCCCCAAACGTTTATTGATTATGAGCAATACAAAGAGACAACCCCTTTTATCATACCAAATTGCACCAGTATTCATCGAATGATTACGACAATTAAGTCACAAGCAGGAGAATGATATGAATTTGCAAAGCAAACTTAGAGAAAAGAAATATGATCAAATTTGGAACTTGTATTGTGGATTTTTAGATTTAGATATTGATGGTTTTATGTCTATACAAAACCGATTGATGTTGGAACAAATTGAAATATGGAGTAATTCAATTTTAGGAAAAAGCGTTCTAAAAGAAAGAGTGCCCAAAACTATTGATGAATTTAGAAAAATTGTTCCATTGACTACATATGATGATTATGCTGATATTTTACTGCAAAAAAAGGCAGAAACTCTTCCTGAAAATCCAGTAATCTGGATACAGACCACATGGGAAGGGGGCAAACACCCGATTAAAGTTGCACCATACACAAGGAGCATGTTGGATGTTTATAAGAACAATGTGACTGCGTGTCTTTTACTTTCCACCAGTAAGAAAAAAGGACATTTCAACGTTTCAGAAACAGATAAAATACTATATGGATTAGCTCCTTTGCCCTATGCAACAGGGATCCTTCCTTTATTATTGAATGAAGAAATCAATATTGAGTTTTTACCTGCTGTGAAAGAAGCAGAAGATATGACCTTTTCTGAACGGAATAAACTCGGATTTAAGATGGCAATGAAAGGCGGAGTGGATTATTTCTTCGGGCTGGGTAGCGTTGTTTATGCTATAAGTAGAAGTTTTGGGGAACTCAATTCAAAAACGTCCGGTGGTTTTTCTTCATTGCTTAAATGTAAGCCTAAAATGATTTATCGGATTCTTAGAGGAAAATACATATCAAAAAAAGAGAATCGTCCAATGATTCCAAAAGATATTTTTAAGTTAAAGGGATTCATGGTAGCTGGTACGGACAACAAATGCTATAAAGATGATCTTGAATATTTGTGGGGTATTAGACCGATGGAAATTTTTGCAGGTACTGAACCCACTGTAATTGGTACAGAAACCTGGACAAGAAGTGGCATGTATTTCTTTCCGGATTCATGCTTTTATGAGTTCATATCTGAAAAGGATATGTATAGAAATTTAGATGACCCCAATTATCAACCTCCAACATATTTGATGAATGAAGTAATTCCGGGTGAAAAATATGAGCTTGTGATATCGGTTTTAAAAGGGGGCGCTTTTGCACGATATCGTGTGGGCGATGTCTATAGGTGTGTCGGTTTAACCAATAAGGAAGATGATACTCGAATTCCACGATTTGAATACATCGATCGTGTACCAACAGTGATTGATATTGCTGGATTTACAAGGATATCTAAAAATGGTATAGAAAACGCGTTAAAGCTATCAGGACTGAAAGTTGTCAACTGGACAGCAAAAAAGACTTACAATGATAACAACAAACCTTATATGCATTTATTTATTGAGATGGAGGAGAACGCTCTTGTCAACGGGGCGGTCAACACTGAAATCATCAAAGAAATTTTGACAACCTATTTTAAATATCTTGATCAAGATTATAGGGACCTAAAGAAAATATTAGGAATGGACCCGCTCGTTGTAACGATTCTCAGATGCGGTACATTTAGCAATTATTTCAACAAATACAATAAAAACATAAGCAAAATCAATGCAAGTGAATATGAACTGATTGAATTGTTGGGAGCACAAGAGCTTCAAAGGAGTGAAAGGCAGGTGATCTAGAGTGGGTGACGGCGTATTTGGATACTTATCCAGCATAGCAGTATTGTCCTACCTCTTTATGTTGATGATATTCATCAATGCAGAAAAAAATAAGATTACCAATTCATTCTTGCTAGTACTTTTATCCATGGTTTTTTGGACTGGCGGGTCTCTTATGATGCGTCTTCAAATTTGGCCGAGTTATATTTTTTGGTATCATATGTCATTTGGCGGTATTCTGTTGATGTTGTTCAGCTACCATAGATTCATATTGGCATTTTTAGGACAATCAGATAAAACGCTAAGTCGGATTTATTTTACTGTGTTATTTGGTATTTTTTTGGTCAATATTCCTACTGGCATAGTATTGAAGTGGCCTGTAATTACAAACTTAAATGGTAAAGCAGTAATGGTTTATGAGCAATTCTCTCCATTTATCTCAGTTCTCGTCGTAATTTCAATTATTATGATTTTACAAATGTTGCAAAAGATTTTAGTTGTGTCCAGTAAAAATTATACTATCAGAAAACAAGCATTTCCAATTGTAATAGGGATTTTGGTTCTGTTTTCAGGGCATTTGGCAGTAATGTTACCTTTTTTCAAGGGGTTTCCAATTGATATTGTCTCTGGTCTGATGAATGCAGTTCTTTTAATGTATGCTCTGATTAAGCGCAAACTGTTTAAACTAAAAATGATGGCTTCTGAAAGTGTTGGGTATATGTTTAGCGTTGCACTTTCATTTGGTGTTTTTTATAGTACTTATCCTATTTTGAGTTATTGGATTGAATTTGACAGTAATTTGGCAGCAAAATACGCACTTCCAATATACTTGGTGTACTTTTTAGTGGTGCTTTCATTGCTTTTTCAGTTGTGGAAGAAAGTTATTTCTGAAATCTTCATTAAAGATCAAGTGAATCAAAATGAAATTCTTAGAGAGTTCACACTCTTGGTGTCCAAAAGTCTAAAATTGAACGATATATTTGAAAGCACAGTCAGTGCGATAAAGAATGCCACTAGTATCAAAAACATGTATATTGCCACTTATGATCACAAATCTGGTGACTATATAATGCGCTATAGTGACCATACCTTAGCTGACTTGTCATTCGTTATCAGAAAAGACAATCCGATCATCTCATGGATTCAAAATCATGAGGGGCATATTTCTATGGATGAGTTTATTCATTCCGTAGGGTATAAGTCGATGTGGGAATCTGAAAAACTGCAACTCATGAAATTAGGAATTACGTATTGTACCAGTCTTAAAGACAATGATAAACTGATTGGTTTAATCCTTTTTTCTGACAAGGGGCGGAATAACAAACTTAAAGATCAAGATATAATCATGATTTCATCTATCAGTGCGGTAGCATCAATTGCAATCAACAACGCTCACACTTACGAAAAAGCGTACTTGGAAGCAAGAACGGATGAGCTGACTGGAGCATTGAATCGTAGACACTTCTTTGAGACGATTCATAATGAGTTTGAAAAAAACAAAGAGGGATCACTTGCACTTGTAATCATCAATTTGGATGATTTTAAATTATTCAATCAGCTTTATGGTGTGAAAATGGGTGATCAGGCTCTAAAGAACATTACAGATATAATAAAATCCAGCATTGGGCAGCAAGGAATGGTTGCAAGATATAGCGGTAAAGAGTTCGCGGTTATTTTACCGGGGTATGACGTTTTTTCAGTAAAAAGACTTACTGAAAGCATTAGAGATCAAATTGCCTTATTAAGTAAAAGCTCCAATGGTTCTTATCAAAAAACCATTACGATCAGTGCTGGAATCAGTATTGCTCCTTATGGTGCAAAAAATGTGAAAGAACTGATTGAAAATGCTGAACAAGCGATATATAATGTCAAAAGAAAAGGCAAAAATGCAATAAAAGTATTTGAAACCTTCATACAAAATGAAGTTGATCAACTTGAAGAAAATGATTACGCAAGTGTTTATGATGAATATAAATCTACGATATATGCCCTTACAGCAGCAATTGACGCCAAAGATCATTATACTTTCAATCATTCTGATAACGTAGCATCTCATGCGGTGGCTCTGGCCAAACATTTGAGGCTGAATGAAGACATTGTTGAAAATATACGTCAAGCGGCTTTACTTCATGATATCGGTAAAATCAGTATTCCTGAGAAAATTCTAAATAAGCCTGGAAAATTAACTGATAGCGAATACAGAATCATGCAAGGTCATGTTGAGGCTTCAATAGATATCATTAAGCATTTACCGTCACTCGATTATGTAATTCCAGCTGTATTGGGTCATCATGAACGTTATGATGGAAGAGGATACCCACGACGAATTTCTGGTGAGGACATACCGCTTACCGCAAGAATTCTATGTATTTCTGATGCATTTGATGCCATGGTGTCCAAACGTTGTTATAAGAAAGAAATACCAGTTAAAGACACTTTAAATATTTTGATCAGTGAAGCAGGAAAACAGTTTGATCCACAACTCGTGAATGCTTTTGTCTCGCTGGTTGAAAACGGTACGATTTTTAATGAACATGCTAAAGACAGAAATGAACATAGTGTCATAAGAATTCCGGAAAAAGTGAATCATTGATTAAATAGTTACAAAAAATCATCCAAACTCTTGGATGATTTTTTAGTAATGATTTGGAGAAATTTATGGAGAAATTTGAGCACTGGAAGAAAAATATCACTTTGTTTTTGACTGGACAAATCATTTCTTTGTTCGGGTCAAGTCTCGTGCAATATGCGATTTTATGGCATATCACTCTTGAGACCCAGTCGGGAGTGATGATGACAATATATATCATTTGTGGATTTTTACCGACATTCTTCTTGTCGCCTTTCGCTGGAGTATGGGCGGATCGTTATAATCGAAAAAAATCATTATTTTAGCAGATGCATTTATTGCATTAGCAACTTTAGTATTGGCGATTCTCTATATAATGGGATATGAGTATATTTGGTTGCTTTTCGTCATTGCTGCAGTCAGAGCATTTGGATCGGGGCTTCATGGGCCTGCAATCAGTGCCGTGATTCCTCAACTCGTTCCCGAGAATCAACTTACACGAGTCAATGGGATCAACACAAGTGTACAATCCATCATAATGCTGATTTCTCCTATAGTGAGTGCTGCACTTCTAGGGTGGTTTGAACTTCAATACATTTTTTTCATTGATGTGGTGACTGCCATATTCGCTATTATGGTTTTGATGTTTCTTGTTGAGGTGCCTACGCATCAAAAGGCACTTGAAATTCAGACCACAGCATATTTGGATGATTTAAAGGCTGGTTTTGTCTATATCAGGGATCATTCTTATCTCAAGTATTTTTTTGTATTCAGTATTTTTTTCTTTTTCATGATCAGTCCACTTGCTTTTTTGACGCCTTTGCAAACTGTTAGAAGTTATGGAGATGATTTATGGCGTCTTTCAGCGCTTGAGATCTCATTTTCCTCTGGTATGATTATAGGTGGAATCATCATGGCATCATGGGGAGGATTTAATAATAAGATTCATTCCATGACGCTTTCGACGTGGTTGGTTGGAATTGGAACAGTTGCACTTGGTCTAAAACCTCCATTTTGGATTTACCTTGCGCTAATGGCATTCATGGGAATTACAATTCCAATTTTCAATACACCTGCTGCAGTCATTTTACAGACAAAGGTTGAGCCATCTTACATGGGAAGAATGTTCGGAGTTCTCGGGATGATCCATAGCAGTATGATGCCTCTTGGAATGTTGGTTTTTGGACCACTGTCGGATTCTGTCAGTATAGAGTTGTTATTACTAGTAACTGGAGTGTTCCTGTTTGTGATGGGCTTCTTCCTGATCGGAAATAAGGCTATGGTTAAAGCGGGCGAATGATTAAACAATCTATCAGATTGTTTATTTGTTTGCGAGGCATGTGGCCGAGCTAATGGTCTTGAAAGAAAGACCTGTCACCTAGCTAATGGGAAGACAAG
>JAWSUW010000092.1:0-14834 GCA_033549245.1 Bacillota bacterium
ACCCGCCCATTGTGGCATGGTGTCAGTCTCTCTATGAGCATGTCCACCACATTTTGGACATGTGGTCTCGATCCATTCATTCATGACCGCAAGTGGCGATTCCCCATTGTCAGTCGGTTCGTAACTTTCCACATCTGGCAAAGTGAGTGGGAGTTCAGATTCTGGAAGTGGCACCCAACCGCAAGTCGGACAACTTACGAGCGGAATTGGCTCTCCCCAGTAACGTTGTCTGGAGAATACCCAGTCTCTCAATTTGAAATTGACTTTACCGATTCCAAAACCATTTTGTTCGATATATTCGGATATTTTCTTTTTGGCGTCATCTACACGCAGTCCATCAATCAATGGTGAGTTGACAAGAATACCATCATCGATATCTGAATAAGCAGCTTCATCGACATTGCCACCTGAAACGACTTCAACAATTGGTAATCCGAAAGCTTTTGCAAATTCCCAGTCTCTTGAATCATGACCTGGAACTGCCATGATGGCTCCTGTACCGTATGTCATGAGCACATAATCGGAAATCCAGATTGGAATTTCTTTTTCAGTCAATGGATTGATCGCTTTGATACCCACGATTTCAACGCCGGTCTTATCTTTGTTGAGTTCTGTTCTTTCGAAATCAGATTTGGATCTTGCCTCTTCTCTATATGCTTCAATAGCATCATAGTTGGAGATTTGGTCTTTGTATGTCTCAAGCATTGGATGTTCAGGGCTGACAACCATGTAGGTCGCACCATATATCGTATCTGGACGAGTCGTGTAAACTCTGAGTTTTTCACCAGCTGTTGTCTTGAAATCCACTTCCATACCGGTTGATTTTCCTATCCAGTTTTTCTGTTGACTCTTGACTCTTTCAATATAATCGAGATCTTCGAGATCATCGATCAAACGATCTGCGTATTCTGTTATTTTAAGCATCCACTGAGATTTGGCTTTTTTGACTACTGGAGATCCGCATCTTTCACAAACACCACCGACTACTTCTTCATTGGCTAGACCAACTTTACATGAGGTACACCAGTTGATGTCCATTTCTTTTTTGTAGGCAAGCCCATTCTCAAAGAGTTTGATAAAGATCCACTGAGTCCATTTAAAATACTTTGGATCTGTGGTATTGATCTCTCTGGACCAATCGAATGATAGACCTAAACTCTTGAGTTGTTCTTTGAAACGCTTCACATTGTCTTCAGTCACTATTGCAGGATGAATCTTATTTTTAATGGCATAGTTTTCGGTTGGTAGACCGAATGCGTCCCAACCCATTGTATAAAGTACATTGTACCCTTCCATTCTTCTTTTTCGGGCAACTATATCCAGTGCGGTATATGGTCTCGGATGTCCGACATGAAGGCCTTGACCGGATGGATACGGAAACTCCACCAACGGGTAGTACTTTGGTTTGCTGTAATCATTATAGGCTTTAAAGGATTCTTTCTCATCCCATATATCTTGCCATTTTTTTTCAATTTCCTTATGACGATAATCCATGTTTTCCTCCTCGATTGATGGCATTTAAGCAAAAAAATAAGGGTCCTTCGTTAGAGACGAAGAACCCGCGATACCACTCTATTTGATTGTACCTGGGTACAATCCACTCAAAGCAATAACGGTGCTGTCCGGCCAATGCTACTTGAGTTCACACTGGCAGCTCCAAGACGAGTTCAGATGTCTCCTACACCACTTTTCACCGACCAGTGGCTCTCTATGCTAGGTTTAATCCTACTACTTCTTATCAGGGCTGTTTGCTTATGCCTTATTGCTAGTATTATAATATAGTGTGATGTTTTTTTCAACAATTATTATACAGTGTATTTTTCCACATACTTCATAATCTGGTCTTCTGTCAGTTTTGAGGCGTCGAGGACCACCATCTCATTTTCACCTTCACCAAAGAATGAAACGGGATCAATTTCCTCATAAGCGCCTTCAACATTGTTGATCACAGTCACTTTGACATTTTTTCCATCCTCACCATAAGCCACCACATCATACCCTTTTGCCATCAGTTTTTCCTTGATGACTTCCAGTCCGTTTTGAAGTGACACACGCTGTGGTTTGGTCGTGTACTTCTCGACATAGCGAAGAATATCTTCCTGGGATAGTTGAGTGGCATTGAGAAGCACCATTTCATCTCCTTCAGGTCCATAGAAAGTCACAGGATCGATTTCCTCATACGCTTCATCGATGTCGGTTACAATAGAAATCTTGACCCCCAGTCCGCTTTCTCTGAAAGGTACAACGTCATAACCTTTGTTTTTTAGTGATTCTTCCAGTGTTTTAAGCCCCGTTTGAATAGCGATTTTCATAAAGCACCTCCCAAATTTTCTTTGTTATTTACCCTTTTACCCAATTGATTGTATTATTATCCGTTATAGGAATTTTCTATAGGTATAATTTTTCTATAGGCGATTCGAATATGATATAATTATTTAAACTGAAAAGGAGGCACTATGTCAAAAGCTCTTTGGAAATCTGGAACCATGGTTTACCCTGCCCCTGCTGTTTTAGTAAGCTGCGGTACCATGGAAAATCCCAACCTCATAACAATCGCCTGGACAGGAACCATATGTACAAACCCTGCCATGGCTTATATATCCATCCGACCTGAAAGACACTCCTATGATTTGATCAAGGACAGTAAAGTATTTGCCATCAATCTTACAACGAAAAAAATGGTGAGAGCTACTGATTATTGTGGTGTCAAATCGGGCCGCGACGTCGATAAATTCAAAGAAACCGGACTTACTCCAACAAAAGGTCAACTCATTGATGCGCCTATTGTAAAGGAATCTCCACTTACGATTGAATGTGAAGTCACGGAAATCATAAAACTTGGATCCCACGACATGTTTCTGGCGAAAGTGCTTGGAATCACCGTTGAGGAATCTCTGCTTGACCATACAGGAAAGTTCAGACTGGATAAAGCTGAACTCATCGCCTACTCCCATGGGAGTTACTATTCACTCAGCGAGGCACTCGGAACATTCGGATATTCCATTAAAAAGAAGCCAAGAAAAAAACACAAATAAACTGGAGGCTTAAGTGTATAAACGATTTACCATCTATATTGATGTTCATACTGATAATAATCAATTTGCTTTCGTCCTCGATCTGATAGAAAAGTACACTAAAGTGTTTGAACCGATTACTCGAGTCCTTAAAACTTGGGATCTGCCAGATCACGTCTACGATCTGCTGATAGTGGATGCGGACTATCTCACTCTTGATGAGCCGTTTCTATCAGGACTAAAAAGACATTATGGTGAAGTCATCCTGCTCAATTGTCCAGATAACCCTTATTTTTTGAATGCAATCTACAATCATGGCATATCGCTATGGCTGAAGAAAGGTTACCTAAACATTGAACTTGACGCACTGATTGCAAATTATATGAACAAAAAACAACTGGAAAATGAAAATACAATTCTGGACAATATCATTCATAGCGCTCAAAATTCCATAGTCATCACTGACAAAAAAGGTAATATTGAGTTTGCCAATCCCTATTTTGAATTGACTTCAGGGTATTCAACGGATGAATTCATGCAAAAAACACCAAATGTCATCAGGAGTGGGTTTCATGAGGATCCTTTTTATGACGATCTCTGGGAGACCATAAAATCCGGTCAGGTCTGGGAAGGAATATTCGTCAACAAATCCAAAAACCAGGAACGTTTCTATGAAGAAGCTACCATCACTCCACTGAAAAACAGCCATGGTGAAATCGAGAAGTATTTGAAAATCGGTAAGAACATCACCCGTGAAAGGCTGCTACTGGATGAACTGTCAAAAGAAGTGAAACTCGCGAGAAAGGTGATTGACGCACTTTTACCTGGTGCCTACTCCGATGAACGGGTCAAATTTGATTACAATATCATGCATTATAATGAAATCGGTGGCGATTTCATCTATTTTGGACGAACCGACACCGATCGTTATCATTTTGCACTTGTAGATGTCATGGGGCATGGAATATCCTCGGCGCTGATTGCACTCACAGTGACGCAGATGTTCGAGGACTACGCTGTTTTCAAACCTCTAAACGAATCCGTGGAGGCCATCAATAATCTGCTCTGTACTTTCAATCTTGAGCATCAGGACAGAAACAAATATGTCACGGGAATATTCATGGAAATCAATTTTTCGGAGAACGTGGTCAAAATCATCAATGCCGGACATCTGGATATCCTTTTGCTCGACAAAAATGACGACCCGATCCATATTCGCTCCAACAATATGATCATGGGAGTCCTCGAAAGTGAGTATGTCACAACCCAGTTGTCACTCTCCGAAATCAAGAGCCTCTTCTGTTTCACCGACGGACTTTATGAGAACAACGGCATTGAATATGAAGATGCTCTCAACAGGATCGATGCGCTTATCAGGACAAAGTCATCAGAGAAACTTTTTGGCACCCTGCTCACCACTTTTGGAATTGAACAAGACATCAAAGACGATGTGACACTCTGTCAAATTTTATTTTGATGTTTTGCTTTTCATATCAATAAGATCACGTATGCCTTTCCTGGCATCGAGTAGATCACTTATAGAGACGTCATAATTCAATCTATTGATGATTCTGGATATATAATAGGACATATCCACTTCACGTAACCAAGGCTGTTTCTTGTCATCTTCAGGCAAATAGGACAGATTAGTGGTGTAAACGCGTTCAATGATGCCATCCTCATAGAATTTATTGAATTTCTCAATGCCTTCGGTGAAAAGTGCAAAAGTTGTGGCCACAAATATCTTACCGGCCATTCTTCTTCTGAGCTCAAGTGCGATGTCGAAGACAGATTCTCCTGAAGCAATCATATCATCCACAATTAGAATATTGGATCCTTCAACACTTCGCCCGATGTACTCATGCTGTACAATCGGGTTTTTACCTTTGACGACTCTGGAATGGTCACGTCTTTTGTAAAAAAGTCCGATATCATAACCGAGGACACCTGAATAAAATATAGCACGGTCCATTGCTCCGGTGTCCGGACTGATGATGAGCATATTGTCTACATCGCTGGAAATATCATGTTCATCTTCCAGAAACATCTTCACAATATCAAAGGTTGGATATAAATTCTCAAATGAAATCAGAGGAATCGCATTTTGTATAGTCGGATCATGAGCGTCAAAAGTCAAAATATCATTGACTCCAAGCGTCTCAAGTTCCTGAAGTGCCATAGCGCAATCCAGGGATTCCCTACCTTTTCGACTATGTTGTCTCGATGCGTAAAGCAGAGGCATAAGTATAGTGATTCTTCTCGCCTTGCCAGCCATCGCGGACAGTACCCTTTTTAAATCCTGAATGTGATCATCAGGACTTTTCCTATTTTCGTACCCATATAATAAATAAGTCATATTGTAATTGCCGATGTCTGTCAGAATATAGATGTCCTTACCTCTGACAGTCTCCTCTAAAAATACCTTGCCCTCACCATTTGCAAATCGAATCTCCCTTTTGTCGATCCGATAGGTTTCGGGAACCATATTATCATCTTTAAAACTCATCTTGCGCATTTGAATCAAATGGTCATCGATCTTTTGACCCAGCTCAGCGGAGCTGTCCATGACAATCAGCCCTAAATCTCCAAATGGAATATATTTCTGATAATCTTCTCGCTGCATAATGCCTCCCTTTATCCAACTAAGTACCTTCATTACTATTATTACACTAAATCAGACCAAATCAAGCAAAAAAATAAAAAACCAAAGCACTTAACGCGCTTTGGTTTTACTGGTGCGAGATAAGGGGGTCGAACCCATGACTTTTTCCACGTCAAGGAAACACTCTACCACTGAGTTAATCTCGCATATCAACTGCTTTTTTATTATGCCATAAATCACATATTTTTGCAACAATAAAAAGCTTGCTCCAAATGATTTTTCATACCATTTGGAAGCAAGCCTTTTTTTATTCTAGTTCAATATCGATGTGATGTTCAGTAGCGTCGTTGATCAATGGAATTGCCATTGATTCAAGTCGATGACCATCCAGTGTGATTTTGGTATTCCCTTTACTGATGTTGTTCGGTGAACTGACGTTTATGATATAGACAGTTTCTTTGAAACCGTAGCTCAAAGAGAACTCAGTCCAGTATTTTGGTATACACGGGTTGATCATCAATTGATCGCCCTTACGAGTGATCCCTAGAAGATTTGTAAGCCCGACCTCATACATCCAGCTCGCTGAACCGGTGTACCAGGTCCATCCGCCACGTCCTTCGTGAGGATATGCACTATAGACATCCGCAGCCATCACAAAAGGCTCCACTTTATAGATTGCACGTTCTGTCGGAGTTCTGGAATGGTTGATCGGATTGACTAGATCGAACATCGACATGGCCTTGTCCCCGTCACCCATCATAGAATATGCCTCAATCACCCAAGCGGCTGCATGGGTGTATTGACCCCCATTTTCTCTCACCCCTGGCACATAACCTTTGATATACCCGGGTTCAAGAGTACCGTCCACAAATGGTGGTGTCAACAGTTTGATGAGTCCATGTTCTTGGTCAACCAGGTGATCCTCAAGTGCATGCATTGCCATATTGATACGATCGGGCTGAGCGCCTCCTGAAATCACCGCCCATGACTGAGCAAGTGAATCGATACGACATTCATAGTTTTGTGCCGCACCAAGTGGCTCGCCATTATCAAAGTAGGCTCTTCTGTACCAGTTGCCATCCCAGCCATTTTGTTCAATCGCCTCCAGCAGTTTTTTTGAGACATTTGTAAATTGTGTCACGTGTTCATCATCTTGACGAGATGCGCAAATAGGAATGAATTTTTGGAGAGTTGTGTATAAGAACCAACCAAGCCAAACACTTTCCCCTTTGCCCTCCACACCAACACGATTCATGCCGTCGTTCCAGTCACCACTTCCCATAAGTGGTAGACCTCGCTCACCAAATTTAAGTCCATTATGGATCGCTCTTATACAATGTTCATAAATCGAACCGGACTCCTCAGAAATTCTTGGTGAACAATAGCGCTCATCCTCATGTGGTTCTAGGATTTCCGCTTCCAAAAATGGGGCTACAAGATCGAGAAAATTTTCATCCTGAGTGCGTTCGATGTAGGTTGCAGTTACAAACGGCAGCCACAAATAATCATCTGAGATTCGAGTACGTGTCCCTTTAAGTTCAGGTTCGTGCCACCAGTGGAGCACATCGCCTTCGACAAATTGATGTGCGGCATGTTTTGCAATCTGTTCCCTGGCAAGTTCAGGCCAAATGTTCATAATCGAAAGACTGTCCTGAAGTTGATCTCTAAATCCGAATGCTCCACCTGACTGATAAAATGCTGATCTCGCCCAGAGTCTACACGAGATGACTTGGTACATCAACCAGCCATTCATCATTATGTCAAAAGCTCTATTCGGTGTTCTGATTTGAACTGAGCTTAGTTTATTGTTCCAGAAGGATTTCACTTCGTCCAGTGCACTCTTTGCAGATTCGACATCCGCAAATGCCAAACTGTCGCTAGTGGCATCAGCTATATTGCTTGCTGTCCCGATCACAAAGGTTAGCACTGCGGTTTCTCCCGGCTGGATTGTCTTTTCAATTTGCATCGCTGCGCAAGGGACATACCCGATTCCTACTGTGCCTGATAAGCTTGTATTTTTAAGTGCTTCAGGGCACCTGATATCGGATGAGCCAAAGAAATCAGTCTTACTTCCCGTTACGGTTTTCTCAGCTATTGAGGTATTCAAATACATAACCTCACCAGCATAAGTCTGATTGAATGGATTTTCAATCAACAATGCTCCATTTTCACCCAGCGAGGTTCTAATATGCATCCCGGTGTCCGAAGGCTGAACCCCCATAACAGGTTTCACATAATGCGTGAGTGTGATTACCTTTGGTTCCGGAGTTAGATTTTCAATTGAGATCAAGCTGATTTTCACATTGCCCTTAACCGGTACAAATTGTGTCATCTTTTGTGAAAGACCATGACTCACGTGCCCAAATGATGTGCATCCGAATCCATGTTCAATAGTGTATGGACTAGTTTCTCTAACTGGTTGCGGGGTCATGGACCACACTTCCAAAGAAGCATCGCTGAGGTAGAACACTTCTCCAGGAACATCACTGACAGGGTCATTTGACCAAGGCGTCAGCTTGTTTTCACGACTGTTTCCAGACCAGGTAAAACCTCCTCCTGATTCAGTGACAATAAAACCAAAAGTTGGATTGGCTATGACATTTGTCCACGGTGCAGGAGTAACCTGCTCATTTTCCAGTTGGATCAAATAAGAATCACCTTCATCGCTGAATCCACCAATACCATTGTCGGAGACCACTGTTTTTCTGATGTAGGCTGGTTCATCCATTCTCCTTTGAAATACTTTTGAACGCAATGTAGCCATATTCACAGGGTCTTCAGTTGTCCATTGTTCAAACATGCTCATGCCATTTCCTTTAAATATCAAACTGGAAACTGCTGAAAGCAAGTAGAAATCGTTCTCAGCCAGATTCTTTTCATTGAGCACAAAAATGTCATTGTTCAAACGGATACCATCGGTGGTATGTCCTGAGAAAACAATCTCGTTGACTAACGTCGCCAGTGGATTGAAATAACTGTTCTCTTCTTTGACCACTATCACCAGGTCTACTCTAAGATCCTTGAGTCTCCAGTACTCATGTGCTTTTAACGCTTCATTCAGAACATCTACTGACTCGGCCTTATCAATGACTATGAGAATGATCGGATGGTCGCCGGAAATCCCATATGGCCATAGTGATGACTGCCCCTTTTTATTGAGAGCAATCGAACTGGCATAGTTCTTCCTGATTGGACTTAAGAACACTATATCTGAGATCATATTTTGGTATAGCTCCATCTCGGCAGCTTTGATGTTGAGATATCTTGTCTCAACTTGACTTCTACTGACTGCAAGCCAAAATGATGCATCACAAGTTTCTATGTTCGAGTATTTTTCCAGAAGCACATAAAGTTCTTCTTTCGAATCCGCGATCATGGTCACAAATGAAATTCGTGTGGATTGTTCAGCTTGGATTCTCACACGCATTTGTATGCTCAAAATTGGATCAAGCACCGTGCCTGTAGTGTTTGCCATCTGCTTGTCGCGCTCAACCATTACAGGGTTGGCAACAGTCCTCCCCCTTCCAAGGAACAGCATGCGATCTGTTTCATAACGAATGCGTTCTGTACTTGGATCTTCAGCAACAGGCATTTGAGCTACCCAGAGCCCTTTTTCCTTTGAGTCCCTTGGTCTTCTATTTGCAATCAGTGCGTTGTATTTGGCATCGAATTCAGTTTCAATAAACAAATTGCTGAACGTTGGGTGAGCAAGATCGCTTTTGTGAGGTGCCAAAACCAGTTCATAGTAACTTGTGAGTTCCAATTGCACTTCAGATTTTCCACTGTTTTTAAGTTTGATTCTTCTGATTTCAACATTATCGCCAGATGCGACAATGATTTCAGTAGAAGTTTCAACCAGTCCGTCTTTTCTTTTGTATAACGCCTTATCTGGAGTAAATACCACTTCATAGAAATCAGGTTTTACGCCAAGTGGTGCATAAGTAGAGGACCATTTCGCACCGGTCTCCACATTTTTGATGTAAAAGAACATCCCATAAGAAGCGTCTTTTCTCCACCGGGTGACCGCATCAGATTTGGTTCGGCTATAACCATTGCCCTTATCTGTCACAAGAACGGTGTAATTGCCGTTGGATAAAATATGTGCTTTTGGTAACACGGAATTCGGTTCAGTGAATCTGCGATAAGAACCTTGATCCTTTATGACATACTCTTTGAAAGGCATAATTTTTTCTTTGTTCTCTTTTGTGAATATGACATGAAGTGGTACTCTTTCCTGCAACAACAGTTTTGCTGCGTTCATGGCAGGATTCGAAAAGAACCGTTCCTGCATCACATTTTTATTCAAGTAGTTGTTGATTGCAAGGAGCGACATGCCTTGATGATGGGCCATGTAGCTTTTTAATACTTTTTTTGTTTCTGTGTTCCCAAGTCTCTCTGGAGTATAATCAGCCGCATCAAAAAAACCATAGGTGCCTTCAAGACCTTCACTTTTTAGCAGCATAAGATTGTCAAATGCTTCCCTGGGAGCTACCATCAGAGCCATGAATGTTGCATAAGGTGCAGTGACAGCATCTTCACCAAGACCACGTTTAAGGCCTAGCCAAGGCACACCGATCGCCTTGTACTGGTAATCCAGATGGGTGTCCAATAAATTGTAGACAGATTCCGAAGTCCCCCATGGCATATTTCTTTGCTTGCCATATTTCATTTGACTTTTGATGACGAATGAATAAGTTTCATCCAGCAAAGTGTTTTTGTATGTTTTCATGATCAATAGTGGCATCAAATACTCAAACATCGTGCCACTCCAAGAGATCAGCCCTTTGAACCTGTCTACTACTGTCATAGACCTACCTAGCATGTACCAATGTTTAGATGGCACTTCACCTCTTGCAATAGCGATATAACTCGCTTGTCTCGATTCAGAAGCCAATAGATCATAGAAAGAATTGGTCAGTCGATTATCTTCCAGATTGAATCCGATTGAAAACAGATGTCTTTTTTCTGAATATAACACGCCAAACTGTGTATTGTCTGAAATCCATTTCAGTTGCTCCATCAATTGATCGGTCTCGTTCAAATAAGCTTTGATATACTCTGAGGATTCTATGACTTTTTCTTCAAAAGCTTCTACCCAGGCTTGATGCATCGTATCTCTAAGAGGTTCTAAATCTTCTAGAATCGCTTGATTATATTCTTGCATTTTATCTAAGGAAGGCACTTTTGATGTAAGCTCCAGAATGCTTTCCAGATTCTGATCCACAGGACTATCACTTAGTAGACTTAAATAAGGCATCAGTTTCTCAATTTCTGCTGCGTAAGCTACAGTCATGGACAATGTCTTTTGTTTCCATATATTTTTAGAATCATTGTTTACTTGCATCGCTTCGGCTGCTTTGGAAAGTGCTTGTGACCAAGCAAGAGGTGTTATATTCTCACTCATCATCAATTCCTGAAGCGCTTTTGGACTTTCTCCCACACCACAACGTATGGTATCAAGGATACCTTCAATGTCCGCTCGTCTTATAATTGGCGCTGAAAGATTTGATTTCAACCCCTCGATGAGTGTTATGAGATACCCTATAAAGTTTCCGCTATCCACGGTCGAAATATATCTTGGATAAAGTGGATTAAGCGATTTGGTATCATACCAGTTGAAGAGATGACCATACCATTTTGGTAGTTTTTCAATAGTTCTGACCGTTTCAGACAAAGTGCTGAGCATTTCAATGTTTCCAATATACCCCATGTCCTTTGCTGAAAGAGTCGCAAGAAGTCCAAGTCCGATGTTGGTTGGTGAAGTTCTATAAGCTACTCCCCTGTTAGGGTCTTCTTGGTAATTGTCTGGTGCAAGGTAATTGTTTCCCCTGTTGGCAAAGATATCAAAATAATGCCAAGTCTTTCTGGCAAATTGTCTGATTAAAAGTTCCTCATCAGGTTCGAGAAGTTCTTTTTTCTCTATTTCATCCAAACTCACATAGTATGCGACAAATGGAGAAATTACCCAAATTACGAAAAAGCATAAGCCTATGAGCCAATCCTGTGGTTTGTGAAATATGCCAAGTATAATCATTGGCACGCCCATTAAAGCCCCAACCCACATCGCCTTCAAATAGGCTCCAAGCGAATTCTTTTGATTTTTATCTGAATCATCTGATGTGACCCATTCCAGCATGTTCTTCTTTGAAATCAACAAGCGGTACAAGGTCACGCCAATCGCATTCAAAATTCTCATGGATTGATAAGGCAAAAACATTAGACCAAGAATAAACTGGAATAGTGAAGCTTTTAATCCAAAAAATCCTGTAAGATGTCTTTTGATCCAATCCGTTTTCTTGAAAATTGATGAAATTGCTTGAAGAAGCAATGAAGCACCTAGAGGTAATAAACCGAATACAATCCATACCAGACTGTTGCCCGGTAGAAATCCGATTCCTGAAATTAGCAAAAGCATCACTGCCGGTGCCACAAGACTACGTCTCAAATTGTCTGCGATTTTCCATTTAGATATCGCAGAAAGCGGATTCCTTATTTTCTCACCACTTCTGTTGAGAATCGATTTTCTCAACCACGGAATCAATTGCCAGTCGCCTCTGATCCATCTGTGAAGTCTCGCGATGTATGAATTGTATTTTGTGGGATAGGCATCAATAAGTTCCAGGTCTGATACCAGAGCTGCTCTTACATATGAGCCTTCCAGCAGATCATGACTGAGCACAGCCCTGTCAGGAACAGCATTTTTTAGAACTTGATGGAAAACACTGAGGTCATAGATTCCTTTACCTGTAAAAATGCCTTCCCCAAAGATGTCCTGATAAACATCTGATATGGCACTCGCATAGGGGTCTACGCCCTCTTGTCCTGTGAATATTTTTGAGAACAAAGATTTATTGGCGCTCTCGACATCAAAAGATACTCTGGGTTGTATCAAGCCATAACCATCTACCACCACGCCACGCTCAGCGCTGATTATTGGGGTGTTGAGAGGATGTGCCATGGTTCCGATCATTTTTTTCGCCATACCGATTGGTAATTGAGTATCAGAATCGAGTGTGATAATATACTTGATTGCACCTGAAGGCATCGCATTTTCAGAATAATGCCTGAAACTCGTCTCTTCAGAACCAAGCAGAAGTTCATTGAACTCCATGAGCGCGCCTCTTTTTCGTTCCCATCCAGTCCATTGGTTGTCGATTTCATTGAATTGACTCATTCTATGATAAAAGTAAAAAATGTCTTCTTGCCCTTTTGCATAGGTTTCATTTAAGACCTTAATGCCTTCGGAAGTATGTCTTAGGATTCGTTCATCAATGCGTGTATTGGGTCCTTCAGAATCCGAATAAGCCCCAATCAGTGCAAAATAGAGATTGTCGATTCGATTGGATAGATAGTTGCTTTCAAGATTCTCAAGCAAAACATCCACTCGATGGACATCACTCAATAAGGTTGGTACCACCACCATGGTTTTATATTCTGGAGGTATACCATCCTTGAATTTAAGGCGCGGGAAAACTGAAGGTCTTACAATCTTACCGACCAACCAATTCACCAAAGTGATTCCTATTTCACTGGAAGGTATGAATATGATCAATCCTGTCAAAACTGTGACCAAAAGTTGATTACTCATCAAATGACCTGCAAGATACATCAAACCGCCAGTGATTATTGCTGTTGTGACTATAAATATCGATCCTATATAAACTCGAAGAGGGTGTCTTTTGATGGACTCAACTAACGTCCAGTAAAAAGGCATTTTATCATCCTGAAGATTTTCAAGATTCTTTTTGCCTTTGTCTACCAAATAGTAACCCACATGAATTTTTCTTTGCTCAAGTGGATCAAGTTGTTTCTGGTTCTTCAATTTCAAATGTGCTTCTGTTGCCAGTTTTAATACTTCACCTGCTATATGGCGTTCTGAAACACCATAAATTTTTGCGAGCGTTTCTGTGCTTCTTAAGTAATGCCCCCTGGATTCGACATCCATCTTCTCGTAAATGCCACTTGGATCCTTACGAAGAATCGCTTCCACAAAACTTGTTTTTTCAAATAAATCAAGCCAATCCATTGATGACACATATTTGAGTGCCATCACACAGTTTCCCATGGATACGGTATTCACAGCTTGTGTATTATGCTCCTTTTGAGCGATTTGCTCTATGGATGCCCCGACTTTTTCAAGATTGGTGTCCATATATTTCAAGATTCCTGAATAACTTTTCCCCGATCTGCGAAGTCTAAAAAATAAATGCTCAATAAATGAAGCATTCGAGTCATACTGGTTGCCCATCGTATTTTCAATGTTTTTAATCATTTTTTCTACAGAAGTGTTCTCATCTTCCATCCATGTTTCAATGAGATCGTCAGCTTGATTCCATGCACTATGTGTCTCTGTCAGAGTTTCACATACACTTCGCATGTTTTCAATCAAAGCGAGTCTGAGCATGGTCGGTATCATTCTGATTTCTCTGTCAAATAAAATACTATGCGATTGATACGCATCCAAATAACGGATCAATGTGCTTTCTTCCACTTGACCATCCACTTGTGAGACGAATTCGATCGCAATGGCTAAAACCCTCGAATAACCTTTCAAATGTCCTTTTTTCAGAACCGGCAATTCTCTATAGCTTTTCTTGTTCATGTCCTTGCGCATCATTTTCACTTGTTCTTCAATGACATAAAAGTTGTCTAATAGCCATTCAGCTGACGGTGGAACAGATTTTTTAAGGAGAGTGTCTTTGTTCAATTCTTTATACAAATTTAAAATCATGGCATAATTTTCATTCAACCTTTTGATCGGCCAATTATGCAAATTTTTCTTCAGCGATACCGAATGATCAATGGCCATACGTCTCGCATGTGATTCAAGCTCCTCCACAGTCAACGAAGCATTTCGGATGTTGATGCTTTTCCTCTTTCTGAAGTTTAGTATCAGAGTCGCTGCTGCGACCAATACAAGAATCCCCAGAATGATATCGATCATAAATGAATTATTCAATGTCAGCTCCTCCACAATTTGGACTTCAACGAACTGAATCCAATAAAAAAAAGCCACTTTACAATAAAGTGGCTTTGGAAATATGTTGTTATTTATGGTGTGCGGGTCACTAGTGTGCACCCTATTATTATAGCACATTTCATGTGTTCAGTCAATTTGACAGCTCGAATCGAACCTGTTCGCTATGATTCACATGTGATAATGTCCTAAGTAATCACACGTGATTATGTCCCAAAAGATATTATGATATAATAATGCC
>JAWSUW010000093.1:0-14812 GCA_033549245.1 Bacillota bacterium
GATGGCCAGCTACCACCTGGTGGTGGACGAGCGGCAGGTGATTGAGGCGGTGCCGCTGAATGAAGTGGCTTGGCACGCGGGGGACGCTGCCGGAAACCGGCGGTCCATCGGCATCGAGATTTGTGAAAGCGGGGATTACGACCGGACGGTGAAGATCGCGGTCCGGCTGACAGCGGAGCTGCTGAGGAGAAAAAACCTGTCCGTGCAGGACCTGCGGCAGCATTATGACTGGAGCGGCAAAGACTGTCCCTGGAAAATCCGGCGGGGCCATGCCGGCTGGACCTGGGAGAAGTTCAAGGAAGCAGTGACGGAAAGGATGGTGCAGGCCATGGTGAGCAAGTATTTTAAGGATATCCGCCATTCCTGGCAGGCGGTGCATGTGGACAGTCTCCGGGAAAAGGGCATTATCGCCGGCCGGACAGAGGACACCTTTGATCCGGACGCGCCCATCACCCGGGCGGAATGCGCCGTGGTGGTCAATAAAGCGGTCCAGTACCTGACAAAAGGAGGTAAAACATCATGAATCCACAGGTGGTGACGGAAGCGTTAAGTCTTTTGACGGAACTGGTCTTTCTGGCGGCGTCGGTACTCATGTGGTACGGGATCCGGTTTTTGAAACGGCGGTTGACCCGGGAACAGCAGCAGCTCCTTTCGGATCTGGTGCGGGCGACCGTGCTCTATGTGCAGCAGATCATGCCCGCGGCCGATCCGCAGGAGAAACTGAACGCGGCCCTGATCGCCGCGTCGCATCTGGCGAAGAAAAAGGGGATTCCGGTGAAGGAAGACGTGCTCCTGGTACTGATCGAATCCCATCTGAAAACCCTGAAGCATGAGTTTGGGGAAGCCTGGGGGCAGCAGGAGTAATAGTCTGTTTAGAGGGGGATTAGAAGTAGGGAAATGCGCTGAAATCACTTGACTCACAGCCTGTTTCGAGTGATAGATGGACTAACCGAAACAGGAGGTGCGGGCATGCGGGTCAGGGTGATTGAACCAAAACGGGAGGAGAAGGAGAAGAAAAAGGTCTGCGCCTATGTCCGGGTCTCCACGGATCATGAAAAGCAGCAGGAGTCGCTGGAGAACCAGGCACGGTATTTTGAAATGATGATCCGGTCGCATTCGGACTATGAGTATGCGGGCCTTTTCATTGATCAGGGGATCAGCGGCACCACCGACAACCGGCCGGCCTTTCAGGAAATGCTGGCTCAGGCGCGGGAAGGAAAGATTGACCGGATCCTCACCAAATCCATCTCCCGGTTTGCCCGCAGCACCACCGTGATGCTGGAGGCGGTTCGGGAGCTGAAAGAGCTGGGGGTGGAAGTCTGTTTTGAAAAAGAGAATATCGGGACACTCTCAGGGGACGGCGAGCTGATGCTCACCGTCCTTGCGGCTTTTGCCCAGGAAGAAAGCCGCAGCATCAGCGAAAACCTGAAATGGCGGTTCCGGAACGGGTTCCGGCGAGGAGAGGTCCGGATCAACGCCCGTCATTTTCTGGGGTATGACAAGGATGATGAGGGAAATCTGGTGGTTAATGGGGATCAGGCCCGGATCATCCGCCAGATTTATGACTGGTACCTGGACGGCATGGGCATTCACCGGATTGCCAAGACTCTCCAGGAACAGGGCATCACGACCCTCACAGGAAAAACCGACTGGAGCCTGAATGGGATCCGGATGATCCTGACCAATGAGAAGATGATGGGGGACTGTCTGTGCCAGAAAACCTGCAGCCCGGAAGGTCGGGTCAATCATTCGGTGATCAACCGGGGGCAGGTGGATCAGGTCTATATCCGGGACAATCACCCGCCCATCATTTCCCGGGAGAAGTTCCTGCAGGTACAGGCGCTCATGGAAAAGCGCCGGGTTGAATGCGGAATCACACAGGATGGGAGATATCAGAACCGTTATCCGTACAGCGGCCTGCTTTTTTGCAGCCAATGCGGAGCGGTTCTCAAACGGCGGATCTGGAACAGCAACAATGCCAGCCGAAAAGTGGTATGGCAGTGCAGCACCTATATTCGAAAAGGGAAAAAACACTGCCTGGGCACCCGGATTGACGATGCGGTGCTGGACAGGAACCTCATCAGGGGAAAAACCATCATCGAGGAGGTGCGAACCGATGGACAGACACATTACCGTTATACCCGCCAGGGCGAACCGGACCAGTCTGGCGGAAGACCTGACGCCCCGGAAAAAGCGGGTGGCGGCTTACTGCCGGGTATCAACGGACCAGGCGGAGCAGTTGTCCAGCTATGAGGCGCAGGTCAGCTACTACACCCGGTTTATTGAAAGCCATCCGGAGTATGACCTGGCGGGGATCTATGCGGACGAGGGAATTTCGGCCACCTCCACCAAACGGCGGGAACAGTTCCTGAAGATGATTGACGACTGCAAGGCAGGGAGCATCGACATGATCATCACCAAATCCATCTCCCGCTTTGCCCGGAACACCCTGGACTGTCTGAACTATGTCCGGCAGCTGAAGGAGCTGGGGGTCGGGATCCTGTTCGAGAAGGAAAACATCAACACCCTGGATGCCAAGGGGGAAGTCCTGCTGAGCATCCTCAGCTCCCTGGCACAGGATGAGAGCCGGTCCATCTCGGAAAACTCCACCTGGGGGATCCGGCGCCGGTTTGAGCAGGGAAAGGTGACGGTGAACCACAAGAAGTTTCTGGGGTATGACAAGGACGGGGAAGGCAGCCTGATCATCAACCGGGAGCAGGCGAAGATCGTCAGGCGGATCTACCGGGACTATCTGAATGGAAAAGGTTTTAAACGGATCGCCAAAGAGCTGGAAATGGGTAAAGTGCCTAAGTGGGATGGCGCTTATAAATGGTATGAAAGCAACATCAAGCAAATCCTGAGCAATGAAAAATACAAGGGCGATGCCCTGTTGCAAAAGACCTATACGGTGGATTTCCTTTCCAAGAAACGGGCTGTCAATGACGGGCAGGTGCCCCAGTATTATGTGGAAGGGTCTCATCCGGCCATCATTGACCTGGATACCTGGGAAGCGGTTCAGCAGGAGATGGAACGCAGGAAAAAGCATATGGATAGCCACCATGTGAAGCAACTGGACTTTGTGGCCGATAATCTGCCCTTCGTAGGACGGGTTGTCTGCGGCAAATGCGGGAAGGCGTATGGGAAAAAGAACTGGTACCGGAATGCTTATGGGGATACGCGGCCGGTATGGCAATGCAAGGGGAGGTATCCGGAAAAAGGGGTGGTGGGATGTACCCATCCGCATATTGACCACCAATTGCTGTATGACGGGTTCGTCTTTGCCTACAACCGGATGGTGGTGGACAGAGACAGGTTGGCGGTGAAATGGAATGAGATGCAGCAGAGTAAGCATGCCTGGACAAAAATGACAGGCAGAAGGTTTCAGGAGCATTTTTATATGGCGAAGGCCCTCGAGAGTTCTGACCCGGATCTGCTGTTCATGCTGCTGGAGAAAGTGACTGTGCAGGATAAATGTACCCTTGGCTATGAGTTTCTGGATAAAACACGGATTATGTATCAAATTGAATAGGAGCAATAAAATAGGAGCAATAAAACACCCGGCCAAGAATGATGATGAGTCATTTCTGGCCGGGTTTCTTTTGTTGTATTGCGATATATTATTGACTGATTGGGCCAGCTAGTGTATCCTCTTCTAGAATTTCATCTTCATCACCCATCTATTTATACTTCTCATTGATGGTATCCTTAATTTTATTCCTGGTTCCAGTATTAATGGTGTGGGCTCCACAACTCTTAAAAGTGGGAAAGAGGATTTGTCTGATTTCGCGAACAAAGGCAGCATAATCACGGATACTACTTGTACTTATTCTCAACTAATATCAAATTCCCACTGATTTCAACTTCTATAACAAAGCCAGATAAAGATTGGATTATTCTGATTATCGGGTGCAGACGACTTTAATTAGAAGAAGGGTCAGATTCCGGATCCGCCATAACAAAGCTTGAAAATCTATCGAAACATTCAAAAAACTGACGACTCGACTCGATAAAACGGCGATGAGTCAGGCAGTAACTTGCTTTAGTGAAACAAAAATTTAAGAAGTGGGCATACTCCTGTTGATGAACTTAAGCATACTTACGGTTAGAAAATAAAAAACACTAGAATTATCAGCCATCAGGATACTCAATGAACAGCAGCACACCATTTATGAAACCGGGATGCGCCGTCTGAATGGCCGGCTGGATTGTCAGTTTAAGAAGCCGGTGTGGATTCCAGCGTTATGCATTTCTCAGTAGTATAAAAACGAAGCATTTCATGATTCACTATCAAATTGACATTCTGTTTAAACATCAGACTGTTCATAGTAATTGAGCAGTAGTGCTGCAAGATTGTACTTTAAATAGTTCTCTTCATTAAAAGGGTCTTCATTTAGCAATTCTGTAATTTTTCTCTTTCTTTGCAGTATTGTATTTTTGTGTACGTACATATAATCAGCAGCTATTACGGTATTATTGCAATGTTTAAATAAAATTATGGCAGTTGATAATAAGTCGGTATTATTCATTTCATCATAAGTTTTTAAATTATAAAATAAATCTGTTGTTATGTTTAATGCTTTATCTTTATCAATACTACCTAATATCACATCGAATATCGCTATGTCACCGTAAAAAGTACACCGGGGTGAACCATAAATTTTATTTGATACTTTAATTGCTGAAATGGCTTCTTCTACGCTTGTGCCTATTTGCTTATAATCATTATAGTATTGTCCAATGCCGATCGAAACTTTTATATCTTGTTCATTATTAATTTGTGATGCAATGTAATTTCCTATAACGTTCATTTCATTGGTAAACTTAGCTGGGTTATTCTCATAATCATAAATAAATAAGATTATCTTATCGCTATACTCAAAAATCATGTAGTCATTATGGCTGATACCAATGCAAGAAACAACTCTACGGAGTAGATCTTTCTTCAAACTAGCAATAAAGGATTCATTGTTTTTGGCTACTACTGAGTTAAAATTATAAATATCGATTATTAGAGCTTGTCTTAGGTTTTCAATATCATATCCTAAACTTTTTCCCCTGGTTACTTGATTTGAGCCAATATTCGAGTTTGAAAAGAACAACTCAACCAGATAATTTTTTCTTACGGACATTAAATACTCTTTCATGTTGATTTCATGAATTGAAACTATTGATAAACAATTTTTTGTTTGGGAAATTGCAACAATATCTATTTCAGAAAAAGAATGGTTATGTAGAATAATCAGGAATCCATGAATATTTTGTGCACTTGTCACTGTTGTGACAAGCCAATTGTCGTCTAATTCTAAGCAGATATGTTCCTGATGCAATATTTTGTCTAAGTTAGATTTAATGCTATGAGATATGTTTTCAAGCTTTGAATTTGGCCACATAGAATTACTTTTATACAGATAATTGAACTCATAATCTATATAGAAGAAATCTCTATCTAAAACACTTTTTAATATGTTTAGAATAGAATCGATCTTTGTGCTTTTTGTCATAGATCGAATGAATAAGTTTTGAATATCCAATGAATTCTTTAATATATAATTTTTCTTTTCTAAAAGAATATCCATAATTGGACTTATTATATTGTAATATGATATATCGGGAGCGGCAATAACAAGAGGCAAATCAATTTCTATACAGACTTGGATTAATCTGTTTGAAATATCCTTTAGAATAATTCCTTTATGGCATATGATTAATCCGCATATTCCTCTAAGTTTTAATCTCTTCACTAATTCCACTTGCTGATCAACATCATCAGAAATTGAATAAAAGGATGATATCAATAATTCGTTAGGCTTGATAAATTTTGTTGCTTTGGGAACTTCTAAGACACTTATTGATTCTACAATTTTCCCTGTAGCACCACCGGAAACCAATTGAGAATTTTTCATGATTGGTAAATTTAAAACCTCTTCTAAAGTCAACAAGAAAAAAACCTCGATTCATCTAAGTATATATGTTCACATATATAATAACACATATTTTTGGTGCGCTTTAAAAATATTATAAAAAGAGTGTTTACAATGATCAATTAGAGCAGTCACTCCGATGGTTTTAAGCCACTTTGTTCTTCAATCAGAGCGGCCTTGGTGATGGAGGAAGCTACTGCCCACACTACTTAATCTTTGAAATAATAATTGCAGATACATCAAGATAGAATACGAGACTGAGTTATCCAAATGCGAGAAGGCGCCGGCAAAGCGCAGTTGCTCTGACGGAAAAGAATACTAAAAAGGAACAATTTGCGTATCAATTGAGTATTTCAATATGTACGATTGCACATTCAGCAAGGATATATTTGTATGCAAAAATATAGCTTAATAATTTATACTTTTTATGAGGGTTAGTATAGTATTTTGTTGATATTTAGTTTTGTTGCTAATTGTAAAGGGAGGTGTTTAAGTTTAGTTGATAGTTTGAATAATATTCTTGTAATCCTGGAACGCTGGCTTTAAGTGAGGGGGAGGATATTGAGAATTAAAGTAATAATTCCTAATACTTCTGAAGAGTTTGTAGATGGATTTAATAGTATTAGAAAATCGCTTGTTGTTAGTGATATTAATGTTGAGTTTGACGTAGTGTGTCTTAAGGGAGGGCCAGTATCCTTAGAAACGGGATTAGATGAAGGTCAAGCAATTTCTCATCTAATTGAAGAGGTAATTAAGGCGAATGATGAAAGGTTTGATGCGATTACAATAGATTGTGCAGCAGATCCCGGATCGCAAGCATTGAAAGAAATAAGTGACATACCAGTTGTTTTTGCTGGGGAATCAAGTTATTATTATGCAATGAATCTCAGCAGAAAATTCTCTTTGATTACTGTTATTGAAAATACAAAGGCATTAAATGAGAATAATATCAACAAGTACTGCATAAAGAATAGAATAGCATCTGTGAGGTCTGCGAATGTTCCAGTATTAGATGTTCAAGATGAGAGAAAATCCTACAATGCAATCCTTATAGAAGCAAGAAAAGCTATTGAAGAAGATGGAGCACAGGCAATTGTTTTAGGATGCACTGGGATGTCTCTTTTAGTTGAGAAGCTTCAAAATGATCTTGGTGTACCAGTAATTGATCCACGAAGATCGGCAATTCATATGGCAATTTCTTTAGTTAGTATGAAACTATCGCAGAGTAAAGTCGCTTATATGAAACCCCCATTGAAATAACTGGAAGTATTTATAAAAGTATTGCCATTTGATGAACATATTGCTACAACAGTCAAAGATTAACAAAAACCTTCAATAGGAAAGACCAACTATAAAAAGTCAAGCACTAAGTTGAATAAAGGCAGCAAACCTTTTTGGTAATTTATGCATTGAGCAGATCATCTAAAATCAAAGGCAAGACCTTGGGGACGCTGTCCCCAACACCCCTGTCCTCGCCGGAAGGCAGGTGCCTGCATGGCAGGCACCCCAAAAAGGATGGAGAATCCGCGGAACCTGTCAAGGGTAAACCCTGCGAGCAAAAACCGCTCGCCCTTGACAGGCAACAAAGGTGGTCGGCAAGGGTGAGGTAAAGAGCCGAACTGGAAATTGGCACAACAAAAACACGTCCATAGGCACTACTTTTAGCAGAAGTTGTCATTGAGGATCTACGATTCAGGAGGTGCCTGGATTTCATAAGGACAGTTCTTTTTCAAAATAGCATGGATGGTGTAACAGAGCTTTCTGGCAACAGCCCCAAGGGCTGTGAGGTGATGTTTTCCCTCGTTACGTTTTTTCTGGTAAAAAGCGTTGAAAACCGGGTCTGAGTTGGAAGCCACCAAAGCCGCCTGAAAAAGAGCCTTACGCAGGTAAGGTGAACCCCTCTTGCTCATCCGGTTCCTGGTACTGTGAAAATCACCGGACTGGGTAACGGAAGCATCGATTCCGGCATAAGCCACCAGTTTAGCAGGAGAAGAAAACCGGGCAATATCGCCAATTTCACCCAAAATGGTGGCCCCGTTAACTGTACCAATGCCCGGCACGGTGGTGATGGGTGAGTTGATTTTCTTCAGCAGAGCAGCAATCTGGGTTTCAACTTCCAGCACCTGCTCTTCAATAAAAGAGATTTGCTGAATGAGTAATCTTAATTGCAGGGTAAAGCTGTCCCGGCAAAAAGAGACACCAAAAGAGCGCTTGGCCAAGTGAGAGAGCGTTTGGACCTTGTCAGCCGCAAACTTTTTGAGAGTCAATTGAGACAGGAGACTTTCCAACTGACCAGAGGTGATGTTCTCAAGATCCTCAGGAGAACCAAACTCCACAAGAATGGCCTTGGAAGTCTTTCCGAAGACATCTGAGAACACGCAAGCATACTCGGGAAAGACCTGGTCCAGTACCGCAATGGTTTTGCGTTTTAAACCCCCGATGGATGAAACCAGGGAGTGGCGAAACCGGGACAGATTCCGTAAAGACATGGTGTTTTCATCTGCCAGAGAGGTTTCCAGAAAATCACCGTAACGAATGAGATCGGCAATGAGCACCGAGTCAATGATGTCCGTCTTTCTCTTACGAATTTCCACCCCCTTTCGCCAAGCATCGGTTTGAATGGGGTTGACCACATGGATCACGTATCCGTGTTCCACCAGAAAAGAATACAGGGACAACCAGTAGTGGCCGGTGGCTTCCATTCCGATTTCAACATCACTGACAGAAGCTACATGTCCGCCAAGCTTTAACAGCAGACTTTCGCCTCCATCTGTGGAATTGGCAAACGAGAAGGCTTTGAAAAGCACCTTGCCTTCCTGGCTCATGAGAGAAGCCACATGGGACCTTTTACCAACGTCAATTCCCAGGTACAGCATTACCAGATCACCATCTTAAAAAGTATTTTAGATAGAGCCCCATGTCTGATAAACGTTACCGCCTTGTCCGAGATCCGCAGTACTCATGGTGAGAGTCCACATCCAACTGATCCGTAATCGGTTTATCAGACAGAGGTGCCAGTCTTTCAAGTGCGAAGTCTTCGCTTCAAGGAGAATACGACATCCTCTATCTAATAAACAGATTATACACCTACGTGTATGATCTTGCAGGCTTTAAAGGCTTATGGGTTGCCTTTATTAACCTAAATACATTATACAAGGAGAACTATTAATGGCAACAATGAAATTATCTACAAGAACAGAAGTTGAAGATTTTGTTAGAGGATGCACCTTTTATGGTACTGGCGGAGGCGGTTTACCTGAAAATGGTATTGATTCATTGATGAGTGAGATAGAAAAAGGTAATGAAGTTGGTTGGGTAGATGTTAATGATATTGATGATAACTCAATAACAGTATGTCCATTTCTCATGGGTTCCATTGCACCACACACACCTGAAGTGATAGAGGAAATGAGTGGTTTTGGGTTAACAAACCCCCTAAATAAAGAAAAAGACAGGCTCGCTAAAGCAATAATGGAGTTATCGAATTATACTGGTAAAAAAGTTGAAGTGGTTGTTCCAATAGAACTAGGTGGAGCAAATACACCTGGAGGAATTGCTGCAGCAACTGTTAATGGCATACCTTGTGTTGATGGAGATTACACGGGGAGAGCTATACCTGAAATTCTACAAACTACTCCATATATTGGGGGTAAAGTGTTATGGCCAGTTGCATCTGTAGATGAATTTGGTAACAAATGTTTTATTGACGAAGCTATTAATTATCGAATGGTAGAGAGAATTGGGAAACTTATTGCATCAGGTGCTTATGGTCTAGCTGGGCAAGCGGGTTTTCTATTAAACGGAAAAGAAATGAAGGAGGTTATAATTCCCGGAACTCTTACTGAATGCTATGAACTAGGGAAGATGATTAGAGAATCAAGAGAAAATGGATTAGATCCAGTTGAAGAAGTGGTCAAAAATATGGGTGGGTTTCTCTTGGCTAAAGGTACGATTACTAAAAAGGAGACTGAGGACAAGCTAGGATATTATTGGGGCACTCATACAATAGTTGGAGAGGGAGAGTATGAAAATAATATTTATAAGATATGGTTTAAAAACGAAAACCATGTTATGTGGAAAAATGACAAACCATTTGTTACGAGTCCTGACATCATTGTTGTTGTTGACTCAAAAACTGGCGAACCATATGCTAACCCGCAACTTGAAGAAGGGAACAATGTTTGTGTTATTGGTTTAAAGGCAAGAGACGCTTTTAGAAATGAAAGAGGTGTTGGAGTATTAGGGCCAAGATATTTTGGATTTGACATTGACTACGAATACATTGAAGATAATAAGGAATTAAATAATAAATAAAAGTCTGTGTCGATAAATGTAGTTTTATCAATATAATTAGATAGGATTCTAAGACTTAATATCTCAATCTCAGCTGTCGTTTCATTTTATAAACTATCAAGTACATTATAACAGTCATCAGAGATGGTATCGAGGGAGAGCAGGGGGGGAACCCTTGATACCATTCTTTATCTGGTAAATGAATTTGTATTAGTTGTTATTTAGATTTTTCGAATAATTCTTGCCTGATCGCATGACCAATAATTTATCTCCTTTTGATATGCAAAATCATCTTAACCATTTTGTCTAATTAAGTGTAACCTATCAATATTATCAATTTAGTAGGAGGTTAAGAGATGTCAAATATTGATTTTGAAACAAACAAAGATAGTGAAACGAAAATGATTGACTCTCCAGGAATGGGTGGAACTGATCAGGATGTTTATGAACCTATAAAAGAATCACAGAGAGTTAATTGGCCAACTATGCTCATGATTTTTGTTGGTATGTGGGTATCAATGTATTCAGTAAATATTGGAATGGCTGTAGGGCAATCGATGGCTGTAATACCAGCTATTAGTGCTACAGTTATCGGTTATGCTATAGCAGGACTTTTTGCAGCAGCAATTGGTCTGGTTGGCCAAAAAACTGGGTTAAGTAGTTATGTTCTTGCAAAAGGTCCTTTGAACTGGACAGGGCAAATGCTTATATCTTTTATAATGTTTCTAACTATTGGGGTAGGATCTATTGGCCTTCAAGCTGATACTGTAGGAAGAGCGATCGGGGAAACTATACCAGCAATTGGTTATAGTCCAATTGTGTCTGGTATAGTTTGCGCAATCATGATGATAACTGCAATATTGGGAGTTAAGTATATGGGTAAGGTCAGTTGGGTTACGATGCCGTTCTTCTTTGTTTTGTCAATAATTGCTACATGGATAGCAGTGAGAAATGCTGGAGGATGGGAAGTTCTTCGCGCTATTGAAAATGACACAATGAGTTTTAGTAGAGCAGTTTTCTTAAATGCAGGAGCTTGGGCAGGTTTTGTCATGCTAATGCCTGATGTAAGTAGGTTTTTAAAGACTAAAAAAGAAGTATTGACTGTTATTCCTATTGCGTTCGTAATCGGATCTGTTCCGCCAGTTTGTGGTGTTATACTAGGAGCTGCATTAGGCACAAGCTTAGACCAAGTCTTCGTATCACTTGGAATAGGAATAGTTGGATTGTTAGCAGTTATTGGAATAGGTTGGACAACAAATGATAATAACGCTTATACTGCGGGGTTAGCCTTAACAACAGCTATATATCCTTTCAAAAAACTAACGAGAAGAAAAGTAACGACCATAGTAGCGGTTATTGGAGTTATTGGTGCTATGACAGGACTAGGCAATCTTGGCTTTATAACTTGGATCGCTGGTTTTCATGGTTCTTTCAACATGAGCTTTGTAGGTGTACTGATAGCACATTATTTGGTTGTATCAAAAGATAAATATATTCAAACTAAAGGAGTTGCCGGGATAATATCTTGGCTAGTGTCAGGTCTATTAACCTATTTTGATTTATTGCCACTTCCTTTTCTATCTGCTGCGTTTCTAGGATTTGCATTGTATTTGGCAATATACTACGGAGTTGAGAAAAAAATCTATGGTGAAAATGTTGTAGATAGTATTACTCCAAAAATCTTCAAAGAAGCATAAGCCTTTACAAGGTGCACATATTTGTGAAGCAGGATAATTCTGGATTAATATAAAGCCCAACATTTCAAATATTTGTTGGGTTTTTATTCGCCAGTTTCCTTTGGTTCACAAGAAGACAAATATGTTAAAATGCCAATGAATAATTTAATAATTGAATAAATTTCATATTACTAAAAACCTTTAAAAATGAACAACTTTTTTCATAAGCAAAAAGGGTTTCACCCCTCCTCTGTCGAAGTATATAAGTGCGAACCAACACACCTCACAGAGAAAGGAATGAACCCTCACTGTGTATATTCGACAAGAAATCCTGTTATCCTTCGAAGAAATTGAAAAATTTTCGCCACCTACGAAACTGGAACTGATTCTTTCCCAGATTGACCTGAGTGAGATCATGTTTAAGCTCCAATCCCAGGATGTTCGCACTGGGCCCAGAGGTTACTGCAAAAGAGCCATGCTCTACGCTGTCATTGCCCGGATCGTTGAAAAAATTCCTGCCATCAAAGCACTTTGTGACCGGTTGCGGGATGATGCAAGGTTCCGGTACAACTGTGGGTTTGATCCCTACCAGCCACCACCTTCGCAAGCGACTTTCACACGATTTATGAAACAACTGGAGGAAGCCGGTATTGCTGAGTTGTTGTTCCAGCAGCAACGGGATAGGGCCATGGCACTGGGCTTGATTCAAAAAGAAAATGTTTCGATTGATGCCACTCATGTGGAAGCTTATGAAAGAGCTGTGCCCTGGTCAAAATGCAAGAAAGAGGATAACTCTCCCAGCTGGAGTGTGAAGGTGAACACCGAGGGTAACAAGTTTTATTGGTATGGCTGGAAAGTACATGTGGCCTGTGATACTTTTTCCGGTTTGCCGGTAGCGATCATGGAAGCACCGGCCCATACCCATGATTCTCAAATGGCCATCCACTTGATCAGCCAGATCCCCTATGATCCCAAGGCCTATATCATGGACATGGGTTATGATGATACCGATATTTATGAACACATTATCCGAGACAAAGAGGCTCTTGCCATCATCCCGATCAACGAACGTAATTCTTATGCCCCTCCAATCGGTATGACGGGAAAATACCAGCCCATGTGTTCAGGCGGTTTTCCCTTAACCTTTTGGGGCCGGGATGGTGACAAGTTGAAGTTCCGCTGCCCCCATGTCATGGGGAAGGTGAACTGTCCCCATGGCAGTGCCTGGTGTTCCAACTCCAACTATGGATACACACTAAAGGTTGATGTGAAAGAGAATCCTCGCCTGTACCCGGGGTTGCCCCGTGATTCCAAAAGATTCAAGGAACTGTTTAACTTAAGAAGCAGTGTGGAACGGTGCAACCATCGGTTAAAGAATCATGTGATGCTCGAAAGTCTGCGTTCCTCTGGTCGAAAGGCGGCTGGTGTTCATTTCAGGTTGTGTGCTGTTGTGCTACTGGCTGGGACCATTGCTGTGAATCAGGTCTCTGTTGTTAACAAAGCGGCTTAGAACGAATGATATATCTTTCTCAAAATTCTATTGGTAAGGGGGTTGTTTCGCTAAATCTGATTCACTTGATGAAAATTGATTCTTGAAAGTACCGTCTATGACGGGTTTGGTTAGTGTTCGCTTTTTTATTTAGTCAAGTAGGTGAAATATGCAATTTACTCAGTTTAAAGAATGGTAAGATATTATTAAAGGGTGGAACAACTGTGTCAAGAATTGCAGAAAAAATTGTTGGGAAGCCTCTTAGAATTAGTGGAAGGATAACGCAAAGAGGTACAGTAGCAGACAATGTAGGAAAAAGTGGAGCACACTCAATAATTTATCAACAAGGGAATGTCAACAATGCAGATGAAACTATTGATAATGATGCTCTGAAATTTGGAACAAATGATCTTATAATAATTGGTGCTAATGCTATCGATTTATTTAATAATGCAGCTATATTGGCAGGAAGCCTTGGTGGTGGACTTGTTGGAAAATCGATAAATTTATGGAACGTAGAAGGGGTAAAAGTAATTGTGGCTGTAGGATTAGAGAAACTTATTCCAGGCAATATCAATGAAATTGTAAAAAGAACAAATAGAAAAAACAAGTTTTTGTTATGGGGTATGGCTGTAGGATTGATACCTATTCAGGGTGAGATATTTACTGAGATTGAAGCAATAAAGATGTTAGCCAATGTTGATTGCTTTACAATTGCAGCTGGCGGTATTGTATAGCACAAGGCAGCATCACCTTGCATATAAATGGTGAAGATCAAGAAATAAGAAAATTATAGAAATAATTAAGGTTATAAAAAACAATCCAAATAAGATTTCGGGTGAAAAGGCATCATTAGCTGAATGTGAACCAATATGTGAAAATTGCAAATCTCATTTAGGATGTATTTATAAAACAAAACCGGTATTTTAAATATAGCCAATCATAATATGCTGTGAAATATTCTTCACATGGATGTAGAGAAACTACTGACATGATCGATTGGTTCTAGCATTAGCATCATAAGTATAAGTAACAAATTTGCGGCAAAACGTTAGTTATGCTACCAATCTTCCACAAAAGAAAACCCCATTTTTTAGCTAAAAGGGGGTCTATTTTTGCGCAGAACGCATACTCCGCTAAATACATCAAAAACCTAACGCAATTTAAAGATTCCTTCTTTGCTTAACCCATGCAGCGATTGGAATGACCTACCCAACCCCACGGATAAAAGTATCTTCTGGTATACCCAGATGACCAAGCACCGTTTTGATGTTGTCAAATAGAGGCCGCGCCAGTCTTCTTTCAATATGGGTGCCATGGTCATACAGGTTGATCCGTACTGAATAGAAGATGTTGTAGATGGCCCACAGGGTGGGTCTGGCCACTTTCCGCTTGCCAGGACCGATGATGGTTTCGTTGTTTTTCTGCATCTC
>JAWSUW010000094.1:0-14660 GCA_033549245.1 Bacillota bacterium
AGGCAATAGTGTTGAATTTGTTGGTGATAATGGGTATAATGAATTTATTTTAGAAGGATGGCGTAATTATGGGAAAGAGAATTATGATAGTCGATGACGCAATGTTTATGAGAAAATTACTCAGTGATATCGTCACGAAAGCGGGATACGAAGTTGTGGCAGAAGCGGGTAACGGCAACGAAGCCTTTCAAAAATATAAAGAATTTGGTCCTGATCTGGTCACTATGGATATAACAATGCCGGAAGTCAGCGGTATTGAAGGGTTAAAGATGATCATTTCTACGTTCCCGGATGCAAAGGTTCTTATGTGCAGTGCAATGGGACAAGAGAGTATGGTGATTGATTCCGTGCGCTCTGGTGCCAAAGGGTTTATCGTCAAGCCGTTTGTACCCGAGAAAGTCGTCAGTGAAATTTCAAAACTTATTGGTTGAAATGATGTAATACAAGTTGTGCTTATTTTAGCTTTCTCAACTTGTATTTTTTTTGTTATAATTGAAAAAGAAGTTTATTAGGAGGCAATCAGAATATGAAACAAATGATACAATATTTCAATCAGATTAAAGACAAATTTTGGGTTGCAATGATTTTGATTCCACTTGCCACTTTTGTATTCGGTTTTCTAATGACCGCAATTATTTTATTGGCTACAGGAAAATTTGGAATCGTCTCCAAAGAAGCGGATGAGATTCCGGAAACTGAGATTGAAATTCCGGTGGATGAGGTTCAGGCTTTAAATGGTCTAATTGAAATTGAGCCGACAGATTTCTATTTTGTTCAACTTGGAAGTTTCAATGCACAGTCGAACGCAGAAGCCGCTTGTGAAAATATTGAAGACAAGAACATTTACGCCTCATGGATCAAGTCCAATACTCAATATAAGGTATTCACGGCATTGACGTACTCTGAAAGTAGTGCAAGGTCATACAGAAATTCATTTGTGGAGAAATATACTGAACATCAAGATGCCTATGTGGTCTCCGTACCAGTTGAGTTCAACTCGTATGAGTTTTGGTCAGACATGGAAGAGATTGAAAGTGTCAAAAATGATTTTCTTGATTTTTACTATGAATCTGACTTTTTCTGGATGAATATTAGTGATGAGATTAACGTTGATATAGAATCCATCGAGAAGCAGATTGTGCCACTTCAAAGAATTTTGGAAGTACTTGACTCATATGATGAAAATGCTGATACAGAATTAACGAACTTTGTTCGAAAAAGTTTAGAAGAATTTCAAGAGTTAATTGATCAAAAAGCTAGTGGAAGTGAGTTTAGTGGTACTTATGCGGAACAATTATTAGAACTGACTCGATAGAATTGTAGAAACAAAGAGGTCAAAGATTGGTAAAGATTTAACTTGTAATTTCAAAAAAATGTTGAAATTTCAATGAGTCTTGCATTGACCTCACTTTGCTTTTATAGTAAAATTGTTATGGTTATGCGAGAAATTGTATACAGTATAATTTCTTTGTTAATAAAAGTTAAAACATTGTCAAGTACAATGTCAAATTAATTGAAGGGGTGAGTATATGGGGCTTCTATCGTTTAAAGGTGGCATTCATCCGCCACATGCTAAAAAAGCTACGGAGCATTTGCCTATCGTTGATTTTTTGGATCCCAAAGTAGTTGAAATTCCACTAAGACAACACATTGGTGCACCTTGTGAACCCGTTGTTCAAAAGGGCGACTATGTAAAAGTGGGACAATTGGTCGGATCTGCAACTTCTTTCGTGTCAGCAAATGTTCACAGTTCTATTTCTGGAACAGTGTTGGATGTAAAAAAGCAAGACACTGCGTATGGCTTTGATGTATGTGTCATCATCGAAAATGATGGTTTGAATGCAGTGCATGAGAGTGTAGTTCCACAACCGGATTTCAAGACTCTGTCAGGTAAAGAGATTATTGAGATCATCAAAAATGCAGGTATAGTCGGTATGGGAGGCGCTGGTTTTCCGACTCATGTCAAATTGTCACCACCACCAGAAAAACCGATTGATACAATCGTTCTCAACGGTGCTGAATGTGAACCTTATTTGACTTGTGACCACCGATTGATGCTGGAGACACCTGAACTTGTAATTAAAGGGCTCCAAGTTTTGATGCACGCATTAAATGTTGAAAAGGGTTACATTGGTATTGAAAACAATAAACCTGATGCAATAGAGACTATGACAACTGCTGCCAAAGGAACTGGTATCAATGTCGTAGGACTTAGAACCAAATACCCACAGGGTGCTGAAAAGCAATTGATTTTTGCATGTACTGGTAAGGAAATTCCTTCTGGTGGTCTTCCTATGGATATCGGTGTTGTTGTGAACAACGTTGCAACTGTTGCAACAATAGGCAATTTATTCAATACAGGAATGCCGCTTATTGAAAGAATATGTACAGTGACTGGCAAGGGAATCAAAACTCCAAAAAATATTCGCTTCAAAGTGGGTACACCTGTAAAAACTTTAATCGAGTTTTGTGACGGATATAATGGAACACCGGGAAAATTATTGCTTGGTGGACCTATGATGGGTGTCGCTCAGATGACAGACAATCTTCCAGCGATGAAGAACACTTCAGGAGTTTTGGTATTTACCCCTGAGGAAGCAAAGTTGCCGGAACCTTCACTTTGCATCAGATGTGGAAAATGTGTATCAATATGTCCTGCGTTTCTAGAACCGATTCAAATCAGTGCTTATGCACTGCAGAACAATTTTGACAAGGCAAGCGAGTATAATGCTCTGGATTGTATTGAATGTGGTTCATGTTCATTCATTTGTCCAGCTAATCGTCCATTGCTTCAGACGATCCGTGTCGCTAAACGAGAAATAATCGCAAAAAAACGTAAATAGGGGAGGTTTATTCGATGGAATCAAGATTAACTGTATCATCTTCTCCTCATATTCGTTCGACTGAAACGACTCAAAAGATTATGAGGGACGTAACAATTGCCTTGCTGCCCGCTGCGGCATTTGGTGTTTACAATTTTGGACTTAGGGCACTGACCATTTTGGTACTTTCAATAGTAAGTGCCATGGCTGCGGAGGCGTTAAGTCAAAAAATCAGAAAAGTTCCAATCACTGTTGATGATTTTAGTGCTGTTGTGACTGGACTTCTTCTTGGAATGAACTTGCCTGTTTCGGTACCACTTTGGTTGCCGATTGTAGGTAGTGCATTTGCTATCATCATAGTAAAACAAGCATTTGGTGGCTTGGGACATAATTTCATGAACCCTGCGCTTGCTGCAAGAGCGATGCTGGTTGCTTCATGGCCGGTGGAGATGACTACTTGGACAGCAGTCAAGGCTGATGCCGTATCCAGTGCCACAGCACTTGGGATCTTAAAAGAAGGACTGAATGTTCCGGTTCCTTCGATTACTGATGCTCTACTTGGAACCATTGGAGGCTGTATTGGTGAAACTTCAGCATTATTGCTTTTACTCGGTGGAATTTATTTGATTTATAGAGGGGTTATTTCAATCAGAATCCCTGGACTCTATATAGGTACTGTAGCAATTTTGACTTTTATAATCACTGGATTTGATGTTCAGACTACAATGCTTCACGTGTTGGCAGGCGGTCTGATCCTTGGTGCTTTCTTCATGGCGACTGATTATGCGTCATCACCAATTACTGCGAAAGGTCAAGTGATTTACGCGATCGGAATGGGTGTTATCACAGTGGTCATCAGAATGTATGGCGGATACCCTGAAGGTGTATCCTATTCTATTCTTCTCATGAACGTAGTTGCTCCACTCATTGATAAGTACACAAAACCTCGTGTGTTTGGAGGTGCCAAATAATGAAAGATATCTTTAAAACAGGTTTGATCCTTCTAATTATTAGTTTTGTGGCTGCTATGTCACTTGCTTTGACTAATGAAGTCACAAAAGACAAAATCATCGAGCAAAGAATGATGGCAAACGAAATCGCCAAGAAAGAAGTGTTACCAGAGGCGACAAGATTTGAAGACATTACAGGTGAAATGGCGATAGAAATTACTGAAAAATTTTCTACTATAGTTGAATCTTATGTGGGTTATGATGCTTCGGATGTAGTTGTTGGTTATGTGTTCAAATCAAAGCCTACAGGTTTTGGTGGTCCAGTTGAGGTAATCACTGGTATCAATTTGAATTCTGAAGTCACAGGACTCAGAGTCGGAAGTCATCAAGAGACTCCAGGTTTGGGTGCTAAGGGAACTGATGCTGATTATTACGAACAATATGCCGGCAAATCAGCTAAAGAGTGGATTGGTGTTTCAAAGACAGCCGCTTCAGGAAATGATATTCAGGCGATCACAGGTGCGACTATATCTTCTGACGCTATCACAGTTGGCGCCAATGCTTCTATCGATGCATTTCAAATGATCATTGAACAAGGAGGGGTCGGAAATTGAATATTAAAAATTTTACGAATGGTTTGATTAAAGAAAACCCAATTTTTGTTCAACTTTTGGGAATGTGTCCAACACTTGCTGTTACCACTTCAGCAGTCAATGGCATTGGTATGGGACTCGCTACCACAGCGGTATTGATCAGTTCAAATGTTGTAATATCAATACTCAGAAAATTTATACCGGCTAAAGTCAGAATTCCAGCTTTCGTCGTAATCATTGCAAGCTTTGTTACTATAGTAGGTATGTTGATGGAAGCATTTACACCGGCACTTTTTACTGCGCTTGGTCTATTCATTCCATTGATCGTTGTAAACTGTATCATTCTTGCTCGTGCAGAGTCTTTTGCATCCAAAAATGGCGTTGTTGCGTCACTGATGGATGGAGCTGGAATGGGACTGGGATTCACACTCGCATTATTTGTTCTTGGCAGTGTTAGAGAGTTGTTTGGTAATGGAACTATTTTTGATATTTCCTTACTTGGAGCAAACTATAAACCTGCACTTATTATGATATTACCTCCGGGTGCTTTCCTTGCTCTTGGAATATTGTTGGCACTCTACAATGTAGTTCAAATTAAAAGTTCTAAATAAGGAGGGGTTGTTGTGGAAAATGCAAGTATTTTTGTAATCATGGTCAGTGCAATTCTCGTTAACAACTTTGTCCTTTCGAGATTTCTTGGCATCTGTCCATTCCTTGGGGTATCCAAACAAGTGGAAACTGCGTTTGGGATGGGAATGGCTGTAACGTTTGTTATGACAATGGCGGGAACATTGACGTATTTTGTTCACCATTATATTTTGGTAAAACTCGGACTTGAGTTCTTACAGACAGCTGCATTTATTCTTGTAATTGCATCTCTGGTTCAGTTCGTTGAAATTGTTCTTCAAAAAATGAGTCCTACTCTTTACCAAGCACTTGGAGTGTTCTTACCTCTCATCACTACTAACTGTGCTGTACTGGGACTTGCTCTATTGAATATCCAATATGATTTTGGGTTGATTCAAACGATAGTACATTCTTTCTTTGCCGCAATTGGTTTCTCAATGGCCATCGTTTTGTTTGCGGGAATCAGAGAAAAATTGGAAATATCAGATGTGCCTTTGCCATTCAAGGGTTTTCCAATAGCTTTAATTACAGCAAGCTTGATGTCAATCGCCTTCCTCGGCTTTACAGGCTTGGTATAAGAAAGGGTGGAGTAAATGGATATTAATACAATAATAATAGCTGCAGGAATCCTTGGTGTAATGGGACTATTGTTCGGAGTCGGACTTGCGTTTGCATCAAAGAAATTTGCTGTTGAAATCGACCCTAGAGTGGTCGCAGTAAGAGAAGCTGTACCTGGTGCAAACTGTGGCGCTTGTGGTTATCCAGGATGTGACGGATTTGCACAAGCAGTTGTTAAAGGTGTAGCACCTGTTAATGGTTGTCCTGTTGGTGGTGCTGATACAGCGACCGCTGTCGCTCAAATTATGGGGCTTGATGCAGGCGAAAGTGTGAAACAAGTTGCAAGAGTCAAGTGCGAAGGTCATGATGAAAATTGTGGCAATCGATATGATTATGATGGAATTGACAGCTGTGTGGCTGCTAATATGCTAAATGGTGGACCGAAAAAGTGTCTATACGGATGTATGGGACTTGGATCTTGTGTTCAGGTTTGTCCGTTTGATGCGATTCACATCAATGATAAAGGGCTAGCAGAGGTTGATCCGGAAAAATGTACAGCTTGTAACAAGTGTGTTGTCATTTGTCCTAAAAATGTAATCAGCCTTGTACCGTATGAGCAGCTCACTATTGTTGCCTGCAACAATTATGACAAAGGACCAATGGTTAAGAAAAACTGTAATGTGGCTTGTATCGCGTGCGGAATTTGTGAAAGAAACTGCCCGCATGATGCGATTCATGTTATCAATAATCTAGCTGAAATTGATTATGACAAGTGCACCAACTGCATGATTTGTGTGGAAAAGTGCCCTACAAAAGCGATTCAAGGTGATCTGTCACTGAGAACGGTAGAATAATATTCGATTTGAAACCGCCAATATAACGGCGGTTTTTTTTATTTTAACCCTTAACAATATTGCTTCTGAACCATTGAATGTTTAATTAAATTCATGTTTACATTACTCGCTTTGTCTTGTATTTGAAAGAACATAATGCTAAACTATTATGTAGGTTAAATAAAAGACTATTTAATTGTAAAAATATGGTATAATTTAGGAGTCGTTATGAGAGTTAAAAGCAATGAGAGCGCTATTTTACTTGTACTATTACTCATTGGAGCCATTTTTGGTAGTTTAATCGGCTCAGCTTTTGGTGATACCATTCCTCTGCTTAATTATGGAAAAACAATTGGAGTTGATCCTTTCGTAGTGGATTTGAACGTGATTGTATTGACGTTTGGACTTAAACTGAGTCTAAATCTTGCAGGAATCATAGGAATCATCATCGCATTTGTGGTTTATAAAAAATTATGAGAATAATACTTGCATCCGGCTCTCCAAGAAGGATTGAACTTCTTGACCAATTCAACATTGATTTTGATGTTATTCCAAGTAAAATTGAAGAAGTGACCAGACCGTATGAAACACCGGTTCAAGCCGTTATGGCACTGGCGTTTGAAAAAGCGAATGATGTTGCGAACATGTATCCTGATGCTGTCATTATTGCAAGTGACACTATTGTATATAAGGAAGACATACTCGGAAAACCCAGTTCCAGAGCTGACGCCAAAGCTATGCTTAATATTCTGAATGGTGAAGAGCATGATGTTTATACTGGAATAGCCTTGGTTTATAAAGACAAAAACATCTGTGTTATCGATTACGAAAAGACAACGGTCACATTCAACAGTTTAACTGAAGAGCAAATCGAGAAATATCTGGATACCAATGAACCTCTTGATAAAGCAGGAGCTTATGGGATTCAAGGCATTGGCGCACTACTCGTAAAAAAAATCAATGGTGACTATTTCAATGTGATGGGATTGCCACTCTCTAAATTAAGTCAATTATTGGAGAAACATTTTCATATTGACCTCTTATAATAGGAGAGCCTAAATGATCAAACAAATTCCACTCAGTGAACAACCTAGAGAAAAATTGTTATCTAAAGGAGTTGCCAATTTAAGCAATTCTGAACTCTTATCCATATTACTAAGAACTGGCACTCAAAAAAAGTCCGCATTACAGCTGGGACAAGATTTGGTGAACTCTTTTGATGATGATTTTGCTGAGATAGCCAATATTACGATTGAAGAATTATGTGATTTCAATGGTATTGGCGCATCAAAAGCTTGTCAGATTCTGTCTGCGATAGAGCTAGGAAAGCGCGTTCAATCTTCTGGTTTGAACCGTCGCATCAAGATTTCGGGTCCAAGTGAGGTTGTCAATTATTTTAAGGCACAACTTTCAGATCTGAAAGTTGAAAAATTTATATCCGTTTTACTGAATACAAAAAATGAGATTATTAACTGGGAAGTTGTATCGATCGGGAGTCTCAATGCCTCAATCGTTCATCCTCGTGAAGTTTTTAATAGAGCCATCAAGAGAAGTGCTGCTTCCATTTTAGTTGTACACAATCATCCATCAGGTCATGTCAATCCCAGCAAAGAAGATATCCATGTTACAAAGCGTCTTTTTGAAGCGGGCAATTTGATAGGAATACCTCTGGTGGATCATATTATAATTGGAAAATCAGGTTATTACAGTTTCAAAGAAGAAAATCAACTATAGGCATGAGAAAGGAACAATGATTATGAGATTTGGATTATTTTACAAACAGTTGGGAATCGATTTAGGAACTTCAAACACATTGGTATGTGTAAAAGGCAAAGGGATTGTCGTCAGAGAATCTTCAGTGGTTGCCATTAATGATAAAGGGCAGGTTTTAGCCGTAGGAAGAGAAGCAAAGGAAATGATCGGAAAAACCCCTGGACAGATCAGAGCGATCAGACCACTTAAAGATGGTGTTATTGCTGACTTTGATATAACTCAAAAAATGATTAAATATTTCATCAACAAAGCGGTACCCAACATCAACTTTTTCACTGGTGCCAAAGTAGTTATAGGAATACCATCACAAATTACTGAAGTAGAGAAAAGAGCTGTCTATGAAGCCGCTATTTCCGCTGGGGCAAAAGATGCATTTTTGATTGAAGAACCAATGGCTGCTGCTATTGGCGCTGATATGCCGATCACTGAACCGATTGGAAGCATGATTGTGGACATCGGTGGCGGTACAACTGAAATCGCTGTCATTTCATTGGGTGGCATTGTCACGAGCCGTTCAATAAGAATCGCTGGTGATGAGCTCGATGAAGCCATCATTACTTATGTACGAAAGAAATACAGTTTGATGATTGGTGAAAGAACAGCTGAAAATGTTAAAATGAGTATAGCTTGTGCAATGATTCCTGATGTTGAAAAAGAAATGCAAATTACAGGACGTAATCTTGTTACCGGCTTACCAAATACGTTGATATTGAAATCAAGTGAGATCTACGAAGCCATCAAAGAACCAATTCAAGCCATCGTTGAAGGCATCAAATCCACACTCGAGAAAACTCCACCGGAGCTTTCATCAGATATTTATGAGTCGGGAATTGTACTTGCCGGAGGTGGAGCATTACTTCAAGATCTTGATAAATTGATCATCAACGAAACTGGCATGCCGGTAAGAATCGCAGAAAATCCACTCGATTGTGTTGCGATTGGTACAAGCAAAGCTGTTGAAAGTTTCAATGAACTCAAAGAAGTTTTTATAAGTTCAAGAGGATTCTAGAAAAATACGACAAGGTTTTGGTGATGACATGAATGAACGTTATAAAAAAGTAATCATCACGGTTGTCGGAATCATATTGATATTACTCATGGTCATATCTTTCGGTGGCAGGGATCGTATCACTGTCATTGAAAGCCAGTTGGGCTCTATATTTATTCCTGTTCAAAGGTTTTTGACCAACATTGGAAATTATATAGACGAAAAAACTGAACCGATAATCAATGTTTTGAATTACAAAGAATTGAATGAGGATTTGACAAAAGAAAATGAGTTCCTTAAAGAGCAGATTGTCGGACTTACAATGTCACAAAAAGAGCTGAATGAGCTTAAACAACTTAAGTCAGCCCTTAAGTACGTCGATAATTCACAACTTGATTCCATTGTATCTGCCAATGTCATCGCCAAGGATATTGGCAATTGGTACAATATGTTCACAATCGATGTCGGATATGATCAGGGAATCACAAAGAACAGTACTGTGGTGAACGGGAATGGACTTGTTGGACTTGTATATGAGGTTGGTGAAAAGTGGTCGAAGGTCATTGCTATCATTGACCATAAATCATCAGTTGGTTTTGAAATGATGAGAGTGTCTGATGACTATGTAGGAACTTTAAGTGGAACTACAAATTATGAACTTATAGGTGAACTTTTCGATCCCAAAGCCAATGTGGTAGTGGATGAGTATATCGTCACTTCGGGACTTGGAATGTATCCCAAAGGTATTTTGGTCGGTCAGATTTATGAAGTCATAGAGGATAGAGACCAACTCCTGAAAAGGATAAAAGTCATGCCTGTTGTGGATTTTAAGAAAATAGATAAAATCATGGTCATACCTTATTTGGAAGATGAAAAATCTAATGCTTCAGAAATTATGAATCATGAAATCCAGTTGGATGGTGAGTAAATGAAATTTAGATACGTATTCTTATTGGCATTTGCCAACTTTATACTATCGAGTACAATTTTACAGCTTTTTAGAATCAATGATGCAATTCCTAATTTTTGCATCATTTTGTCTATAGTTTTTTTGGCTCTTTATTCTGAAAAACATGCCTATTATTTTGCTGCCATCTCGGGATTACTGCAAGATATATTTTTAGGCAGAATGTTGGGCACAAATCTGATGATCTATATCATAATAGTCTTTCTTGCGACATTGTTGATCAGAGTGCTTTTTATAGGCAATTATTTGACGCCAGTTTTTTTGATTGCATTGAGTACTGGATTATATCATGTGCTGTTCTATCTGGTGATGTTCTTTTTTCAGGCAACGGTTCCGTTTCACTTGATTGCTGGTAAAATACTCACGGAGATCATTTATAACAGTGTCATTGGTCTGATTATCTATTCTATTGTTTTTAAGAGAACAAATGGATATAAGTTGGGGGATTACAATGCTTAATTTTATCAGGAACAGAAAAAATCATGTCATATTGGCCTTTATTTTGGTTTTTTCTTTTTTGGGTTATAGTTTATATGATTTGACTATCACTCAAGGTGAATACTATTATCAGCGGTCGGTAAGCAATCGGATCAAAAAGGTGGAGACCCTTGCAAAGCGCGGAGAAATTTTTGATCGCAACGGTAATTTGCTTGCTACAAATGAGGTCGGTTTTGGACTTGAGCTTAATAGCAGTATAATCCCAACTGAGTCATTTTCGGAAATTGCAATTGCAATGTATGATTTTCTTGAAAAACAAAATGAAGACCATTTGGAATTTCCAATTTATATTGAAAACGGAGAGTATAAGTACCGCTTTGATGAAAGTATAAGCAAATGGCTTGCAGACAATGGCTATGATGACACTTGGACCGCAGAAGAAGTGTTCATGGATGTCAGAGGTGCTAATTATATTGATCCTGAACTGAGTAATTATGAAGCTTACAGAATTCTTTACAACCAAGGACGTTACATGCCTATTTCTACATCAAGGATGATTTTCATGGATGAAGTCTATAAGATTAATTTCTTGAAAATGTACGGCCTTGATCAAGATATTAGTGCAAAAGAAGCCTTCGGAATCATTCGAAATCGAAGTGATTTCAGGATTTCTTCAAATTATGACGATTATGAAGCCTATAAAATCATTGTGCTCAGACATGCGATCAAAGAAAAAGGATTCTTGAAATATGAACCAATCAGCATCGCCTCTTCTGTGTCACAAGAGACTGCAGTATTGGTTCAGGAAAAAGGTTATGAGTTTCCAGGTCTTTCTGTGATCTATCAGACTGTACGTTTGTATCCTGAGAAATCAACGGCTGCACACATACTGGGATATATGGGACCGATCGCAACAGAAGCAGAGATTGATTCTTATGTAAAGACCCTTAATTACAATCAAAATCAAATTATTGGGAAGACGGGTATTGAAGGTGTTTATGAGACGACACTTCATGGTGAGAACGGATACAAGTATATTGAAGTCGATGTATATGGAAAATTTGTCTCCGAAGTGGATGAAGCAGTTTACGGACTCGACACAAAATCCAATAAATCAGGTGATGATATATATCTGACAATAGATTTACCACTTCAGGATGTTCTGGAGGATAGCCTTGAAAACGCTATCAATGCAATAAAAGTTGGAGGCACTTTCGAGAGTGATTGGGGCGATTATAAATTCAAACCGTATCCGAAAGTGGAGACAGCCGCTGGTGTCGTTGTTGATGTCAATACCGGTGAAGTACTCGCCATGGCCAGTTATCCTTCTTATGATGTCAATCTTTTTTCAACCGGAATCAGTCAAGAAGATTATAATGCACTGAATCCTGTAAATAAGCGCAATCCTATTGCTGCAAGACCTCTTGTCAACATTGTGACAATGATGGCCGTACAGCCGGGCTCCATATATAAAATGGTCACAGGCTATTCTGCACTTGAACAAGGCCTCAACCCTTATCAAAAGCTATTTTCATCCGGTTATGTTGAAATCGGAAACCAAAGGTTTGGTTGTTGGTTATGGAATGATTATGGCGGAATCCACGGTGCGACAGATCTATTTAAAGCCCTGGAGGTATCCTGCAACTATTATTTCTTTAACGTAGCTACCGGTAAAGACTTTAATTCGGGAAGAACTCTTGATTTTGAAATGGGTCCGGTAATAATGACTGAGTCATCAAAACAATTTGGGCTTGATGTCAAGACTGGAATTGAGATTGGTGAAGTTGCAACGGGTACACCTGAACCAGAAAAGAAGAAAAGAACAATTCAAGCCCTTTTGAAAACTGAACTTAAAAGAATTGCCAAAGATTATTTTCCGGAAGAGTTAATCGCTGAGGAAGAGGACTTAAATGCTTTGGTTGATGAAATCATCAGTTGGTCGGATGAAAACCCATCGAGAGGAGCTTTAATCAACAAATTGTTGGATTTAGGTAGTAATGAGGATTATTTCCTGATTGAAAAACTTGCGGATTTGATCAAATATGATTATTTCAACCTGATGAAATGGTATGAGAGTGATACGCTCAACTTATCCATTGGACAGGGCGATCATACCTATACGCCAATTCAAATTGCCAGGTACATTGCAACCATTGCGAATGGCGGTTATTTGAATGAGCTGACACTAATCAAGAAGATTGGTGATGAATTAAAAGAAAAAAATACTGGTGAACAAGTATCGATGGATGAAAAAGATCTTTTGCAATACATCCAAAAAGGTATGCGTCAAATGATCAATAGTCCGTCCAGTTCTGTAAGAAGTATTTTTGAAAAGTTTCCAGTTGCTGTAGCAGGCAAAACCGGAACTGCTGAAAAAGCTGGATTAATGCCACCCCTTGACGAAGTAGCTTATTTCACAGAATATCTTAAAGAGATTGACAGAACCCTTGACCTTGAAGAGGTCAATGAAAAAACTCTTGAAATCATCAAAAAGCGTAGTGAAGAAATGGTAGCACTTGAAAAATCTAAAAATGAAGCTGAAACTGATGTTGAGCGGGAAATGTTGGGTGCAAAACTCAATAGTCTTATTGAAAGAGATTATCTAAACAAAGGAAATGCAATGAGGGATGCCATCAAAACGCTTTCTGGCGATAAATTGACAGATGAAGACCTCAATCAATTTCGACTACCTTATGACAATTACTCATGGTTCGTTTCCTATGCACCTTATGATCAACCGGAAATCGCTGTTGTCATTTTTATACCACAAGGGGGGACAGGTATTTATTCAGCACCTGTAGCAAGAGAAGTATATGCTGAGTATTTCAAATTAGAACCACCTGTAGAAGACTAAATGTTGTAGTATGAGGTAAAATAAGTTACAATAGAAATGTTAAGTTGATTGAAAAATAAAGCAGGTGGTGATGCTATGGCGCGTAAGGGCCCAGCTGAGTTTAAAGGTAAATTGAATGGTCTTTATCTGAATGTCGACACAAATGAAAGTTTTACTCGCATCATGACACATCTTAAAAAAATTCTGGAAGAATCAGGTGCGTTTTATAAAGGTTCAAAAATCATTGGATTAACAGGCCAAAAGTTCACTTACAAGCAAAAATCCGAAATTGAGGAACTATTGTTCAATCAATACGGTATTGAGGTTGAAAGTCTTGAAGAAGAAATCAATGAGATTAGAAAAACGCCTGAACCTGAACCGGTTCAAATCCCCGAGCCTGTTAATGAGCCGCCTCCGATTGTTAAGGAAACAGTAACTGAACAATCTAAATTATCAGACACAAAATTTGTATTTGGGACATTAAGATCTGGCAAATCAGTGCTATATCCAGGCAACGTCATTTTAATCGGAGATGTCAACCCAGGAGCTGAGATTATTGCTGAAGGTAACATAGTGGTAATGGGAAGAATTTTAGGATTTGTTCATGCGGGTTCCGCAGGACTCGAGTCTGCAGTTATCGTCGCAAATTTGTTGAAACCGACTCAAATCAGAATTGCAAAGTTCATTTCGGTACCACCGAGCGATGATCATTCTGAACATACGTTATCTCCTGAAATCGCTTCAGTGAGTAAAGGCATCATCAAAATAGAAAAATGTCATTAGAGTGTTTTCATGAAATCATTTTTGGAGGGGAACTATATGGGTGAATCAATTGTTATAACATCCGGTAAAGGCGGCGTAGGCAAAACGACCACTACCGCAAATATCGGAGCCGCACTAGCGATGGAAGGCAAAAAAGTAGTTGTGATCGATGCAGATATCGGTCTTAGAAATTTGGATATCGTACTTGGCCTGGAGAATAGAATTGTTTATGATATAGTAGATGTCGTCACTGGAGTATGTAGAGTCAAGCAAGCGTTAATCAAAGATAAAAGATTCGACAATTTATATCTTTTGCCGGCTGCTCAAACTAAAGACAAAAATGCTGTGAATCCCGAGCAAATGAAGGACTTGATTACTGATCTGAAAAAAACTCATGATTTTGTAATTGTCGATTGTCCAGCCGGAATCGAGCAAGGGTTTAAAAATGCGATATCAGGTGCTGATCGAGCAATCGTTGTCACTACTCCAGAAATATCTGCAGTCAGAGATGCCGAT
>JAWSUW010000095.1:0-14414 GCA_033549245.1 Bacillota bacterium
TTGCAAGCATTTTCGCACACTTTGAACGATAAGTTTGATCGTCACCCCACCTTGACACGATTCTTGGCAGGTCATGATTGTTCCAAAATAGTGCATTCCAACCTTTGTTATGTAGCGTCGTCTGTTGGTTACCGAAAACTCTCTTTAAGTCTAGTAGATCTAACTCTTTATAATCCCATTTTTCTTTTCCATCTTGTTGATCCAATAAAATATGCTCGAAATTGAAAATCATAGAAAACTCAGAACCGTCAAGATTTGAATACTGGATGGCTTTTTCAGCAGTTGCTCCCCAGGTTTCACCCACTGTCAGCAAATCTGCCTTTGAAAAGGTGTTGGCATTCATTTCTTTTATATACTCATGCAGTTTCGGTCCATCTCCGATTATGTTCTCATCTATCTCTTTGGCAATTAAATCAATTACATCCAGTCTAAATCCACCTATGCCTTTATCAATCCACCAATTAATCATTTTATATATGGTAGATCTCAACTCAGGATTATGCCAATTCAAATCCGGTTGGGATTTGGCAAACATATGCAAATAATATTCTTGGGTGGTTTCATTTAACTCCCAAGCCGACCCTAAAAAAATGGATTGAAGTTCGCTTGGCAATTTACCTTGATCATCTCTGAACACATAAAAATCGTGATATGGATTGTCTTTGGCTTTTATTGCTTCTTGAAACCATTGATGCTCGGATGATGTGTGATTTGCAACCAAATCCATAATGATTTTGATTCCCTTTTGTTTTGCCTTAAAAATGAGTTCATCCATGTCCGCCATACTTCCAAACTCTGGATTAATAGCATAATAATCGCTAATGTCATACCCATTGTCTTCATTGGGTGACGCATAAACTGGAGATAACCAAATCACATCAATACCTAAGTACTCAAGATAATCCAATTTTGATATGATGCCTTGAATGTCACCAATGCCATCGCCATTGCTGTCACAAAAGCTACGTGGGTATATTTGATACACCACAGAATTCTGCCACCACTTCATCAAATCCTCCCTACTAAACTTTATCAAGTTTTAGTTTATCGTTAAACCTTTATTCAAAAAAATTAATTCACAGAATCTCTTTGAATTAACGAGACCGGTAAAATAACCTTTTGAGGTTCAATGCTTTTCCCCTGAATTCGAGCCATTAAAAGTTCAACCGCTTTACAACCCTTTTCATCAATATCCTGATACATTGTAGTCAGTTTAGGTTCGCAGATATTTCCTATGAATAGACCATCGAATCCAATAATGGAAATATCTTTAGGAACAACTACACCTTTATCTTTCAGTCCTTGAATGACCCCTGTAGCAACCAAATCAGAATAAGCAAACAATCCATCTATTTCGTCAATTTTTTCAGCCAGTTTACATCCTACTTCGTAACCATATTCATAAGTTGGGTGACCTTCAAAAATCAGATTCTCATCCACCACTCTATTATTGTCTTTCATGGCTTGAAGGAATCCTTTATATCGTTGTTGTGCGACACCCATTCCAGATTTGGCAGTAAGAACCATACCGATACGTTTGTGACCTTTGATGATCAGATGTTCTGTCGCCATGAATCCACCTGTGAAGTCATCGGTCAACACGTTGTCATATTTAGGCTGCGAAACATATGAATCAATAAGAACCAATGGAATTTTGATGTTTTTGAAATTCAAATCCAATTGATTGTCCATTGCACCAAGTATAATAACCCCATCCGCATTCCAATTGACTACCATTGAGCTGAAAACATCATCCTCGGATACGAACCGAAGCATTAGATAATACCCTTCTTGTCTCAAATGATATTCGATACTATTGATGATCTCCCCATAAAATGGATTGATCATCGCTTTATTCTTGTTGGGATCGTCCGATAAGGTTTGTGGAATCGCCAATACAATAATATTTGATCGGTTGGAGACCAGTGCTCTTGCAGACATATTTGGAACGTAATTGAGTTCCTGAATGATCTTTTCAATGCGATCGCGTGTTTCTGGAGAGACACGTGAACTTTTTTTATGAATGACATTAGAGACAGTCATCGGACTTACTTTTGCTAGTTTTGCGATTTCTTTGATCGATGCCATAATGCCTCCTTTTATTAAGTTTAACGTTATACCTGTATGATATTCCAAATATTTTGAATTGTCAATATATTTAAACAAACTTTTTTCAACCAAAAAAATCAGACACCCCGACTATAGTCGAGGTGTCCGAAATGTTCAGATTACTAAAGATTATTGGCTTCAAGACTCTTTTTATAATAGTTTGTATGAGCATAGATCGCTTCTTTAAGCGGATTTTTTCTATACTTTGCCATCGTTTGGACCATATATGCAAAGACACCTAAGTTGAACAAGAAAGCAACGACACTGATCCCCATGAGCAAACTCAAGTTGTATGTCGGCAATATCTTAAAATATGACGCGCTCTGGAAATCCACCGACAATGAGAACATGGCATAAATAGAAAGGATCTGTGCCCTGTGCTGAAGCCATGCTCCTCTTTTGAAGAACACTTCAGCGATTAGAGCTGCAAACAAAATTCCAAAACCTGCATACATCGATCTTGTTGAAATGCAATTGTAGACATATGCGAAATTCCATAAAGTATAACCGATGATATACATCCAGGTCATATCCGGCCAAATCATATCTCTCATCTTATCCTTCGATACCTGAATTCCTGCAAAACCGGTCAATGTGACAATACAGAGAATACCTGCAATAGCATTGAAAATATTCCAGTAGCCTCCGAGAACCAGTATTCCACCCGCGTCGACAGTCAGTGTCTTAACCGTGGCATATACCTGGAATTCTCTGTAGACAGCCTCTGCTATATTGAGCGACAAAATCGTTACTGGAAAAATGGCGGCAAATTTTCTCTCACCAAGTTTAGTGAACCTGATCAGTAGAAAACCATAAACGCCAACCAGCGCAGAAACGACCTTAACCCAACCAAACCATGTTTTCCCTGTCGGTGAACCTAGAACTCCCATGTAGACCCCCAGTGCCAAAACAACAGGAAGCAAACAGAACACCACAATTGAAAACAATTTAGACCTTCTTGTGACTTCATTAACAAATAGTAAAGCACAAATAAAAACAATCAGAGCAAACAAACTTCCCAGTGTTAATCCTTCAAATAAAAACCCCATTTTTTTTACCCCCTTACAATAATCAGTAGGCGACGACTTCTTTGATATTGAATTCCTGCCCGGATATCAAGCTGAACTCCTCCGCTTGGCACTCAGGGCAAATCTTACGGTGTTGGATTACATTGAATACAGTATGGCAAACTGTACACTCACCATTTGCCGGAATAGTTATGATTTCGAGTTTTGTATCTTCATATGCCGTTTCACTGACCGCAGCAGGATAACACGATTCAATGAATCTCGGAATAGCTTGAGACAATTCTCCGATTTCCAGTATGATCTTGTCGACTTTCGTCAGCTTGTTTTCAACTGCAAAAGCATCGACAATTTTTATGACTTCGTAAACAATACCAAGTTCATGCATTATCTGGTCTCCTTAAACGGATTTACTTTATTGAGAGTGATCTTTGCTTTTCTGGTGATGACTTTTTTGAGAACCGCTTTGGACAAATCATCAATTTCAAATCCCATTTCATCATGAACCCGTTCCAGTTTGATGGCTTCAAATTTGCATCTTAGAGTACATGCACCACAGCCTACACATAGATACTCGTCTGTTTTAGTGGCTCCACAGCTTAGGCATCTCGCAGTTTCCTTTTGGATCTGTTCCTCAGTCAAAACGCCCCTCAAATCTTTGAAAGTAGTTTTAGAGATTTTCCCGTCAACGTGTTGAATTCTTTGTCTTTCTGTGCCGTCATAGTCGATTCTGTCATCCAGATTATCCTTATCAAGCATCTTATACGAATGAGTATCTCTACCAAACAGTAGCGATTGACCGTTTTGGACAAATCTATGAATTGAGACTGCGGCTTCTTTTCCAGCAGCTATCGCATCAATAGCAAGCTTAGGACCACTGGCGACATCACCACCTGCAAATATGTCATCTTTTGAAGACTGCAATGTGACCGGATGAACCTCTACAGTATTTCTACCTGTCAATTTGACCGATTCACCACTGAACAGTTCAGAATAATCATAGGTTTGTCCAACAGATAAAAGAACATAATCACAAGCAACTGTCTTTAAATCCGACTCATCAAATTGAGGATTGAAACGCCCATCGGTATCAAATGTAGAAACACAACGCTTGAACTCCACCCCAGTGACCTTTCCATTTTCAGTGATAATTCGAGTAGGACCCCAAGAATTCTGAATGCCAATCTCCTCACCTATTGCCTCTTCGACTTCTTCTTTGTGGGCAGGCATGTCTTCTCTGGCTTCCAGGCAATACAACTCTGTTTGAATCACTTCATCCAATCTGACGGAACTTCTCGCGACATCGATTGCAACATTTCCACCACCGATGACCACTACTTTTCCTTTCACACCAGTTTGTTCCGCCAAATTGATCTTCCTGAGAAATTCCACACCACTGAGCACTTCTTTAGCATTTTCACCTTCAAGACCAAGTTTTCTACCGGATTGTGCGCCAATAGCCACGTAAAACGCATTGAAGCCTTGCTTTCTCAGTTCGTCTATGGAAATATCCTTTCCGATCTGGACTCCAGTCTCGAATTTGACACCCATGTCTCTGATCACATCGATTTCAGCCTCTAGAACATTTTTCTCAAGTCTATAAGATGGAATCCCTAGAGTCAGCATTCCACCTAACTTCTTTTCTTTTTCGAATACTGTAATGTCATATCCATCGATAGCAAGATCATAGGCACATGTAAGGCCTGATGGTCCAGAACCAATAATCGCAATTTTCTTATCGCTGTAATCATGCCTTTTTACTGGCATATATCGAGTCTCTTTTTCGAGATCTTTCTCGGCGATGAATTTTTTGATGTCATCCACAGCAACCGCTTCATCAATATCACCGCGTGTGCAATCCTCCTCGCAGAGTCTTGGACATATCCGTCCACATACTGCCGGGAGCGGATTGTGTTTTTTAATGAGTTCCAGTGCATCGGTATACTTTCCTTGCGATGCTAGTTTGATATACCCTTGAACCGGTATGTGCGCGGGACAATTTGTGATACAAGGTGCTGTTCCTGAGTCCAATGTGTTTTTTCTGTTGATTCTGTAATCGCTGTTCCATCGATCTTCATTCCACTCAGTATTACGAGGCGTCACTTTGGTGATGGTCTCGTCAATAGGAGTCTTTGAACATAGCTTTTGTCCTAATCTTAACGCATTGGTTGGACATACATCTATACATTCACCACAAGCCACACATTTGGTTTCGTCTACAACAGATTTATAATTGGATCTTACGATGTCATTGTTGAGGTATTCATTTGCAAGCCTCATGGCATAACAGCCACAACCACAGCAGTTGCAAATGGCATGAGTGTGTCCAGGTGTATCCAGATTTGGAATGGAGTGCATTAGACCATTGTCTTCAGCTTTTCTTATGATTTCAAAAGCCTCTTCTTTTGTGATTGCTCGACCTCTACCGGTTTTGATATAGTACTCTGCGGCATGTCCGAGTTGGATGCACATTTCTTCTTTAAGGTGACCACACCCCTCACCCATCGCTTCTCTAGATGTCCTGCATGAACAATCTGATACTGAAAAAACATCCGCTTCATTCAAGTGTTTGGATATTTCTTCATAGCTTGCTTTTTTAGTGTTGCCATCTATTGACCTTTCGATCGGCAAAACCCGCATCGGACCACCACCGATTGGCATGATTCCAGCCGCCATAGGACCCTTCTTACCACCAAAGTAATAGAAAGCTTCAGCAACTTCAGGGTACTTGGCTACAATCTCTTTGTTGTTATTGATCATTTCAAGGTGACCTGGCACAAAAATATCCTGCCAGTATTGATCCACTCCATCTATAGTGTTGACAAAGGCGACCCCTGCCCATGCAATGTGTTCCAGTGCGACCTTAACTTTGTCAATCGGTTCACCGGAAGCCATTGCAACCTCTTCTGCACTCATCTTTTTTCGAAATGCGAGGTGCATGGCTATTTTGGCTTGGTATTCATCAAGTATCGGTTCTAATGCATAATACTCAGGTCCAAATGGGATTGCTTCTCTACTGGTACCAGCCTTGGTTCTGCCAATCTTGTTCGCTAGGTCGACAATTTCCTGTCTATAGGATCTTCCGTCCACATCTGCCCACGTCAGTGCGAAATTGAAACGCTTCGACTTGTTGAAATCAGTTTTCTCTGGTTGCTTCGCCATGTCTTATCTCCTCTTCATTTCAGTTTTGACCCAATCAGTCCATTTGCTGACACCCTCGCCTGTTTTAGCGGAAATTGGGAATATTTTTATATCTTTATTCAGTTTTCGAACTCTTTCGTCCAACAGTTCCATGTTGAAATCAAAATGTTCCATAACATCTATTTTATTGATGATGAGTACATCAACTTTTGCAAAAATCATTGGATATTTAAGAGGTTTGTCATCCCCTTCTGGCACACTTAAAATAGCTATGTTTTTCATGGCACCAGTGTCATATCCCACAGGACAAATTAAATTGCCGATGTTCTCCAAAAATACCAAATCCAAATCTTCAACACCAAGTTCATCAATTCCGGTCCTGGCCATGGTCGCATCCAAATGGCAAAGACCACCTGTATGCATTTGGACCGCTTTGGCTCCAGCGTTCATAACAGTTACGGCGTCGACATCAGAATCGACATCGGCTTCGATCACACCAATATTCATTTCTGCCTTTAACGCCTTGATTGTACTGACAATAGTTGTAGTTTTTCCACTGCCCGGTGATGACATCACATTGATGAGGAATGCGTTGTGTCGGTTGAGTACATCTCTTGTTTCATTGGCCACTTTCACGTTATCCTCATGGATATTTTTCTTAATCGAGAAAACCTTTAATTCACTCATTTTTACCCTCCTACTAATTGTTTCAGCTTGATTATAACAAGGTTCAAATTGCTCAACAACCGGCGTGAATTCTCAAAAAAACTTAAGAATTTACTTTTCCTATGTGTTTACACAGTGTACAACTTAATGAACAACCTGATCATCCTGACTAATGGTGGTTATTCATAACATTTTGTAAACAGAAGTCCAAAGTAAAATATTTTTTTGATGAAACACAAAATCTATGTTAAACTTTAGATAATCCAAACCAGAGGTGGTGACTTATGAATCGTGATTTGAAATTCAACATCATATCGGAAGGTCAAAAAATGGGCGTCAGTGTCACTTGTGAGAAACACAATATTTCCAGGACACTTTACTACCGTTGGTTATCGAGATACAAAACCCATGGAATAAAAGGTCTTGATGACATTGAAAAGAAGTTCACACCTCTTAACAAAACCAAACCTGAAATAGTTTCGACAATTTTAGGCTTGATCAAAATTTACCCGGAATATGGACCTAGATCAATCAAGTATCTCCTTGAGGAAGTGGGTTATGACATTAGTGAATCCGCTGTTTATAATGTCATGAAACGAAACAATTTGACAACAAAATCCATGAGAATCAAATTTTCGACAAAAAAAGACAAAAAAATAACAAGGAATTATCCTTGTTTTGATGATCTGAAAAGTGGTGAATGTTGGCTCTTTTGGACGACACTCTATGGAGATTTTGAATCCCTTGGAAAAATCTACGAATATACCATATTTGATTATAAAAGTAAGGTTGCCTGTACCAGATTGTATAACACATTGTCTCCAGAGTGCTTCGAGGATATTCTTACTGCGGCTGCAATCCCAGTTGCTCAGACACTTCTGTTCGACACAAAGCATTTGTGTTTTTTTGAAGATCACGTCATCAAAGGAAAAGTGATGGATGCCTTTATATCCAACATCAACGGGATCTTCCAAAACAACGGTTATGAGGTCGCCATGCATCTGTTGAAAAAAGAGGATCAACTGGTCAACCTAGATGAGCTCAGAAAAAACTATACACATCAATGCCTTTCATTCCTTATGCCATTTATCCATAAGTCCGTCTCGTTCAACTCACTCAAAATCCATTTGCAAAAGCAAGTCAGAGACTACAACTTAAACTTTAAGGCCTTGTATGCCGGAGAAAAGTATACACCTGTTGAATATCACGTGAAATCCACAGGCATAGACATGATTCTCCCCCTTTGGGCTTATATCGATCGAACATATTGAGGTGGTCTAAATGAGAGTAGCCATTATCGGAGCTGGATTCAGCGGAATGCTCGCCGCATATTTGTTAGAAAAAAAAGGAATAGGTGTCACCGTCTATGAGAAACAGGAGCATATTGGCGGTCACTGCAGAACCCTCATAAATAAAGATAACCTGGTTGAACTGGGAACAGTTTTCTGTTTTTCACAGCACATAAAGGAACTACTGATCGAGCTAGATGTGGACTACACGGAACGGTTTACATACAGAAACTTTCTGGATGAACAATTCAATAAAGTGGAACACCTTTCAAGAGAAAATGTAAGTGCATTGACAGACGAACTTATAAAGCTTGAGAAAATCCTTAAAAAGTATACCTCATCACTCAACACTATCAATTATGGTCATATTCATGAAGATTTGATGGTACCCTTAATTGATTTTCTCAAGATTAATGAGCTGGAGATTATATGTGGTCTTTTGGCCCCGCATCTCTCCTCATTTGGTTTCGGAAACATTTGTGAACTCCAAGCTTATTATGCCTTCAACATCTTCAATATGGATACCATACAGTCATTAATCAGAGGAGATAGACTTCTCTTCGTCAACAAAGGCATGGATGAGGTCATCAGCAAACTCAGTCAAAACATATCTGATATTCGATATTCCATTGAAGTCAAAAACATTGAAAGTACCTATGAAAAAGTAAAAGTTGAAACCGAATATGGCTCAGAATTGTTTGATAAAGTTCTGATTACAACCAAATTACCAAAAGATGTGATCAAAGATGATCTCTACAATCGACTTATGAAAAAAATCGATACTAACCCATACATCACATGTGCCTATGAAGTGGAAAACAGAAATATTGTCACCACTTATTATAAAGCGAATTTGGGTCAATCAGAAAAAATTCAATTTTTCCACACCTTTAGGCAGAACAACAAAACCACTTTAGTGGCTTATGCTTATGGTTCCGTCAGCAAGGAATTGGTGGGCAGTATCACAGCTGATATCGAAAATTCTGGGATAAACATCAAACATTTGATCACAGCCAAACAATGGTATATATTTCCCCACCTAAAAGCTCAAAACTTGACCCCGAACTTTTATAAGGACATTCTGGAGAGACAAAAAGTCAGTAATATTTGTCTGATCGGTTCCCTTGTTTCAAGACCAGCCATCTCCAATTTATATGCTTCCATCAAACAATTTATCTCTCAGACTTTCTAATTTATGAGGGTCAGCTTTCTTTTTTGACACTCTCGTAAAGATGGCTGCCCACTTTTGATATGGACTGGATTTCCTCAGTCACTTCTTCTGTGATCTCAGATTGTACATCCACTCTTGAGGCAATCTCCTCAAAGTGTGCGGCATTTTCCTCAAGTATGGCGGCAATACTGGTTATGGAATCCTCAATTTTGCTGAATTCAAGATGAATCATTCGAATTAAGCTGGATTCATCACTGAGTTCTTTGCTGGCGATTGAGAAATTCTCATCCACGACAGTAAAGTGAGTGTCAAGGTTTCTCATGGCCTCCACACCTTCATTCATCGCCTGTTGACCCACTTCTGCTTTTTCAAGCGCTGACTGGGTAGCTTCCATGAGCCCTGAAGTGATTTTTCTGATATCATCCGCAAATGAACTGCTTTCTACTGATAACTTTCTGATTTCATCTGCAACAACTGAAAAGCCTCTTCCATGTTCTCCCGCTCTCGCTGCTTCTATCGATGCGTTCAGTGCCAGCAAATTAGTTTGGCTTGATATGGTTACAATCCCATCCAAATGACTTTGTATTTCTTCCATTTTGCTCGATAACACCTTAATCGTTGAAAAACTATCATTCATGGTATCATTCATTTTATAGACGGACTCTGTCATGGATTTCATCGACTTACCACTCTCACCAAAAGCTGATTTGAGTTTTATAAAAACCAGATCCAATTGTTCCATGATGGTATAAGTCTTATCTACATTCTCTCCGGAAAATCCTACACTCGAATTGATATCCGATACTGTGGATGCCGCTTCATCGACACTTTGTGCAAGCTCTTTAATCGCTTGATTGATGGTAACATTTCCATCCCGGTTTTCAATCATCTTGCTTGTACAGCTTTCAGTGGATTCCTTAAGATGCAGAGTGGATGCTTTGACATTGTCAAACACCTGCTTGAGTTTCGTGAACGCCTCTTCACTTTTCTCAGATTGGTTTTGTGCGTCCCGCACTGTTTCTTGTCCCCACTTGCTTAGAAGTAAAAGCACCAAGAATGCACTGAAAACCGCTCCCATTCTTGGGATGAATTCACCAAGTCCCATGCCACTGTCCATAATGAGATTTGGATCCACGATATATAATACGACAAGTACCGAATTAATGATCGCACCCACGATGAACATTCTTTTGTAATTGAAATAAAGTGCCTGCATGACCAGCGCAAGGATATAAATGTTGAACATTCTTGCAACACCACCGTTTATAATAGAAAGACCCAGTGATGCAAAGAATGGTAGAAAAATAACAAATTCACTTTTGAAGGTGAGAGATACCGGAAGCTTACTCACGACGGTTGCGATTACCGCTGTCACCAAAGTTGCTACAAGAGCCTTTATTCCGTAAGAAAGACCACCATTGATATAAGCGGTCAGACTTAAAAAGAATGAAAAAAACCATATGAAGCCAATGTTTGCATTTACCGCTCTTTTAAGGTTATAGTTCATATTTTTATTCCTCCATTGTGTTCATTATACACCTTTTTGTCGTTATATTTTGAGAATGATTATAGCATGACTCTTTACATGGTACAACCTCATACATCTTGTAAACAGAATGCTAAAGTCCACAAAAATTAAAAAAATCCTTCTGCACACAAGGTGGCAAAAGGATTTTTATGTTGTATATTTTCTTAAGTTATGGATTTGGCCAAATCTCTTTTGGGTGAAAAATTGATTTGAGAAATCAGAATACCAGCCAAGATCAAAGCACACCCAACAGCGCCACGTGCGCTCATGCTTTCACTGAGTAAAAGAGCACCACCAATAGCACCGAAAACGGATTCCATGCTTAAGATGATTGCGGCATGTGAAGGTTTTGCATCCTTTTGAGCAACGACTTGAAGGGTATATGCCACACCCACCGATAAAAGACCTCCATATAATAGTGGAATCATGCTTCCCGTAAGACCAGCCACAGTAACTGTTTCAAACATCAGAGCTGAAATCAGACTCAAGATGGAACAAGTCGCAAATTGAATACTGGATAGTTTAAGAGAATCAACTTCTTTAGCAAATTTGTCAATCGATAGAATATGAAGTGCCCAGAAAATAGCTGCAACAAGCACCAATAAATCACCAAAAGCTATTGTGAAATTCTCGTTGACGCTAAGCAAATACAAACCTGCCAATGCAACAAAAACTCCAACCCATGCATTTTTTCCGATTTTCTGTCTGAGAAAAATTCCGAAAAGTGGTACAAACACCATGTATAAACCGGTAATAAACCCGGCATTGCCCGCGGTAGTATAAGCTACTCCGACTTGTTGCAGCGTGGATGCCACAAATAGAACCGATCCAATGATCATCCCCGGCAATATAGTTTTCTTGAAAGTGATTTTCTCCTGTGGGCTTTTCTTACCGAAATAGTAAATCAAAGGCAATAATGACAACGACCCCAGCGCAAATCTTATTCCATTGAAAGTGAATGCGCCAATAAACTGAGCACCCACTCTTTGAGCCACAAAACCGAATCCCCAGATCGCCGCTGTCAGCAGCAACAATCCGTTAGCTATTACTCTTTTATTCATAAGGACACCTCTGTAATTTTATATACAAATCATATCATTTTTTAATATGGAATTCACTGTATAAAATACAATAATACTAACTTTATTTTAGACTTTGTACATTGTGTATTTTCATCGCTATCGCCAATTGCTCGTAGAACCCACTGTCCATGTCAAGAATTTCTTTGATCTTTTCCAGCCTGTACCTCACCGTGTTCTTATGAATGAAAAGTGCATTGGCAGTATCTATGATATTGCCATCTTTTTCGATATAGATTATAGCAGTCTCAAATAATTCAGTGTTATATTTCTCATCATAATTCTTTATTGGGATGGTCAATCCTTCATAAAAGGAACGCATCCAGATATCGTCTTTATACGGCAGCACAACACTATAAAGTCCAATCTCACTGAATTTTTTCATACCAATGGTTGTCACCTCAGATGTAATTTCCGCATACAAACTTTCATTGATGCCTGTATTGAGTGCACTGAGATCCTTATGTGAGTTGCCGATACCTACATAAAAAGCTTCTGGATCTATGGGAAGAGTTTCAAGTAAAACTTTGACCATCGGATCGAGTTCACCGGAATCTATTTTTTCTGCGGTTAAAATCAACAAAATACCACCACGGTACTTCATAGCTGTACTATAAAGATTGAGTGAACCAAACTTTTTTATTTGCTCCAAAATGGCGATAATCTGGTGGTCGTCCGCATATTGTCGACTCTTTATGTAGACTGAAAAGAAAGCATCTTTGAAACTGCTGTTGATTTCATATGCAATTTCTTTGACTGTCACTTTGTCCAGTTGCTTTTTGATCAGAATATCCACCTTTGTTTCCAAGAGCTCATAGTTTCCAGCAAACCGGATCTTATCCATCACCTCAGTTATTATGTCTTCAAAGTAGGCACTGTTATCGAAAATAAAAATCGGAAAATCATTTTCGTTTGAAAAGCGGACTACTTCTTGAGGCATTTCATTATAGTAGACATTCTTGACAGCCAGCCCACTAACTCCACAACTTACCAGTTCCATAACTGATTCGAGAATATAATCCGGATTGTCTTTAGCAAACATCAGACTTGAAAGAACAAACTCTCCCTTTATGAACTGTCCCTCTTCCTTTATGAAAAACTCCCAGTCGAGTATGCCTACTTTCTCAATTGGATTTCCCAAACCGCTCACGCCGGAGATCAATCTGAAATTCCTAAAAGTATTGAGTTTGGTCGCATCATATATCGTTATGCCCATTTCATCACCACCCTAACTCTCAAGTAACAGCTTTCTCAGCTCGCTGACGTCAGATACCACATAATCCGCTCCTGCGTTTCTAAGTTCCTCAAAAGATCCATATCCATATTCCACACCTATGGAATCAATCCCCACGTGTTTCGCACCTGCGATATCGTGTTTTCTATCTCCTACCATAACAATTTCTTTTGGATCCCGTATCTCAAGAGCTTCAAGTACCGCCTCAATCACTTCAGATTTCTTGGTGCGCCCACCGTCCAAATGACTTCCAAAAACCACCTTGAAGTACTGATTCATTGCAAAGTAGTCGATAATCCTCTCAGCGAATACAGTTGGTTTCGACGTGGCAACGGCCATTATAGTACCAGCGGCTTTAAGTTCATCTAGCAAATCTTTAATGCCGACATAAATTTCATTTTCAAATATGCCCTCATCTTTGAAATACTCTCGATAACATTCAATCGCATGTTTCGCTTCGTTTTCTGTAAACCCGTAAAATTCCATAAAAGAATCTAGTAACGGTGGTCCAATGAAGTTCGTCAGCTCTGCTGGATTCACATCAATGTTTTTCATTTTCTTCAGCGCATGTGCCACTGATTTTGTTATGCCTATCACAGGATCGGTCAAAGTGCCGTCCAGATCGAATAGAATATATTTATATCTCATAGTCACCTCTCGCTATTATTATATCAGAAGAAGACCCGCTCATTTTGACTTTTTTCATCTCAATTGAGTATGTCATGATATATCGGGTATGTTACAAATGATAACCGTTATCATTACCTTTCGTTTAAACAAGGAGCTTCCTGTATACTTTAAAGAGTAAAAGGGGTTGACCTAAAAGAATACCTCAAGTAAATTTAGATTATTACTGACCGGACAGGTGGTAAAAAATCTAAAAAGACGAGAGGTATCTAAAATGAATGTTAAAGGTAAAAAGGAAAAAAAGCAAGTTAATCCACAAAATTTTGCAGGAAATTTGTTATCTGATGATGAAATCATCAAAAGAATTAAGATTGTTGAGAAAGAACTCAAAGCTTCAACCTGGCGCGAACTCGAAACAAAAGGTAAATTTGTTAAGAATGACAAGATCTCATTTATCTCTGATGAAATGCTTATAGTTGGATGTGACATAGGCAGCGAAACCCATTATATAAGGGCCATTGATCTTAGAGGAAGAGAACTTAGCA
>JAWSUW010000096.1:0-14370 GCA_033549245.1 Bacillota bacterium
GGCTCTGTGCATACGAATCAACCCCTTGCAAATATTATATCACAACACAACTCTACGAACAAGTGTTCGTACAAAAATCAGTCAATTCAACCGCAATTCATCTCCCACCTAAGAGGAAGGAGTATTCTTGCTAGTGATGATAAAGTGGGGTGAGAAGTGATGAGACTCAAAAATAGTCATATAGGGGTATTGATTATAATCATAATTGTTGGAGGCATTTATATTGCTAAAGGGTTTGGACTTTGGTCCACCGAATCAGATAAAGTTCCTATAAAAATTACTGAAGGTACTGGAGCAGGAACATATGATCCTTTTGACATTAGAGGCTCTTATAGTTTTGGAGAGATATCCAGTTTATTTGAAATCGACATCAAATTGCTTGCTGAAGCTTTTCAATTAGGGGATGTTGAAGTAGCAAAAGATCTAAAATCAAAGGATTTGGAATCCCTGTATGGTGAACAAGAAGGAGACATTGAAATTGGGAATGAGTCGGTTCAAGTTTTTGTCGCGATTATGAAAGAGCTGGATATTAAGGACTCAGAGGCTTTTCTTCCCATGAGTGCGGTGCAAGTGCTTCTCGAGGTAGATTCCAATAGATCGAAAGAAGTTCTGGATTATCTAGCAAATCATCAAGTTGAAGCTAATGTAAGTGGTGCTATTCCTGAAGTTGAGACTCAACCTGATTCAGAAGGCTTGAAAGTCAATGGGAATACTACCTTTTCACAAGTTCTAGATTTTGGTATTTCAGTGCAGGAAATTGAGTCTATTATCGGTGCGAAAATGCCACCTGAGAATCAAAGCGTGAAAAGTTATTGCACCGAAAATGGCTTAAGCTTTTCTGTGGTAAAAGAAGCACTAAATAGTCTGATTGAGCCATAAGATTTAGGTTTTGATTTGATTGCAGTAATTCCTGTATAATAGAGTGAACACGTTTAATAGGAGATTAATATGAAAGGCATGAATGGATTTTTTGCTGAACTCAATAGATTTTCAGGAATTTTTGGATATGACGGGAGAGGTCTGTCCAAAAATCGAAATATCTGGTGATGTGCAAAACACAGAAAATTTATGTCCTAAGATACTGACTTAAACTCTGGATGATTGCATTCAGAGTTTTTTTTGTTTGGATAGACCTCGGGTGGTGGGCGATAACCTGGTAGTGATTAACTGAAAATTATACTCGAGAGGATATATAATATGAAAACAGTAACTTTTAACAATCGACTTAAGAAAAATATAAAACGCAATTATGTTTTTACGATGATACAGAATTTGGATCTAACCCGAGGCATCTGGATGATCTATTTGGCTACAAAGGGCATGAGTCTGACTCAACTCGGTTTGCTTGAAACCATTTTTCACATAACATCTTTTCTAATGGAAGTGCCTACAGGTGCTATAGCTGATATTTACGGGAGAAGAGTCAGTAGAATTGTAGGAAGATTTTTGTCACTGACCAGTGTGGTCATTCTTCTTTTGGCAAACTCATTTGTTTGGTTTGCTATATCCTTTGTAATAACAGCACTATCATATAATATGGAATCTGGTGCAGGTGATGCACTCATATATGATTCCCTGAAAGAGCTGGATGATGAATCTGGTTTTATGCGGATCAGTGGCAATAAAGAGATGATTTATCAAATGGCGGGTATTGTCTCATTTATCTCTCTAGGCGACTATATCAATAAAGTGATTCCAAGTGAAAAGCGCGCGACAATTTTGTCCATGGCCAGCATGGTGTTTAGTTTTTTCATGATTACGATTTTCCCGGTTGTGGGCATTATGGGTGATGCATTTGGTTTGGCGCGGGCATTTTTAGTCATGGCAATTGTTGCGACGGTATTGACTGTCGTAAATAGTATAAGTCTAGCTCATAGAGTGGACCAATAGCTTAAAAGGTCTGTATGCACTGGTTTAAAGTGTATACAGACCTTTTATATTACCAATTGAATAAGTTTTTAATCCTTTGCCAAAATGTTGTTTTCACTACTTCTTCAACAACAATTGGCATTTTTTCTTTTGCGATTGCTTGAGTTCTAAAGAAAAATTGAACCGACGCAACGTCCTCATTTTTAACTGATGCGAAAGATCTTGTTTCACTTGCTTCACCCATAAAAGAGCTCATAAGGTCATCCACTTTGGCCTCTAAAGTGACATCCATATTGGAAGTTTCAGCCTTAAATGTCTCAGTTCCTTTTTGATATTCGCTCATGCCCGATTTGATGTCCACCATGGCTTGGTTTAATTCAGAAGCGCTTTCATAAAGCACATAACTACTTTCTGCAAGTACAGCAATGCCCTCTACATAACTGTCAAGACCCGTCGAAATTTCCCCAGCGCCGCTGGCTAACTGACCGACCCCCATGATGTACTGACTTAGTCCTTGAGTCAAAGCCAAGGTTTGTTCAAGTTGGATTTCAATCGGTTTTAGTGCTTCATTTTGACCTAAGATAGCTTTATAGTTCTCACGATTCAATGCAGGTAGCGTTAAACCCATAGACTTTAGTTCTTCATTAATCTGTGTAAATGCATTTGATTCCATCACTTGAACGCCCTGGATCAATAGTTGTCCTTGTTCATTGAGTGAGTTTAGTCCTTGAACCATTTCAGCAAAACCAGTAGATAGTTCTCTGCCACTATTTTTGAGTTGATAGATGCCGCTTTTAAAGCGATTCATACCACTGGTATACTCAGATAGTCCAGCGGATATTTTTGAAAGACCGTCTAATAGCTCCTTTGCACCATCATCCAAATCTGAAATACCATCCTTTAACGCCTCAAGTTCATTCGTCAGTTCGGAGGGATCAATTGTCATGTCGAAAACCATCTTGACAGCATTTATAGTAATTGGATCCATTTCAAAATCTTTAACGATAGCTTCAACTTCCAAACTGGCTCCTTGACCGGGCAATACGGTGAAAGCAACCTGTTTGTTGCCACCTGCTTCGACTATTGTGGCACCTTTTGCTTCAATTTCCTTCACCAAATCATTAGAAAACTTCATACCGACCTGTAAAGCGTAGCTGTTGTAAAAATCCTTGAATTCATCTGAGCCAAGTTTTATATCAATAATAATCTTTAAATTACCAGAGGCACCGGCTAAAGCTTTCAAAGATGTAGGTGCACCATCAAGGGAATAGGTGAACTCAAAATCCCATGGTAATTTGGGAGTGTTCACAATACCTTGATAATAGAAAATATCTTCATTAATCGGGATTGCGATTTTTGAATTATCATTTGTGAGTTCTTCAAGTGTTGTCAAGTTATTGATTACATCATAATCGCCGTAATCATAAGTCAATTCATGAATGGCATTAACCACTTGGAGAGTATCTAGTGTGCCATTTTCTGAAATCAAACCATAAATAGACTCTTCTTTAAAGCCTTCTCCGTAGGAGATGCTGCCAAAGATTAAAGTTGCTATCAGAAGTAAAATGCTAGTTTTCCTCATATTATTGTCCTTCCTTCTCTTGATAAAATTTATGGGCCAATGTCGTTTTTTGAATCACTTTATCAAAGAGTAACAACAGAGCTGGTAGAACGCCTACAACCATTATAAATGAAAGAATGGTTCCTCTGCCTAAAAGTATTCCCAGTTCTTTGATCATTGGATTGTTTGTGGTACTTGCTAAAATGAATCCAGCTATAGATAAAATAGTTGCTGAAACCAAAATGGCTGCAACGTTATTTTGCAAGGCATGCCACATAGCTTCTTTTTTGGATTCGTCTTGCCGTGCTTTTAAATAACGATTGGTCATTAATATCGCATAATCCACGGTTGCTCCCAGTTGAACAGTACTGATGATCAAGTAACCAATAAAGCTGATGGTAGTCCCCATAAAATATGGTATGGATAAATTGATCCAAATGGCTGACTCAATGGTAAAAATCAAAAGTATTGGCAAAGTTATGGATTTGAAGGTCAACAGTAAAACTATGAATATTCCTGCAATTGCAATGAGATTGATTCTACCCATATCTACTGCGACCACTTTTTTCATGTCATTCAGGGTTGGTGCTTGCCCCGACAAATAATAGTCATCATAGTATTGGCTAGCAGTTTCCAAAATTTGATCCACCGTACTGAATGCGACTTGACCTTCTGATGGGATGTCTGCATAAATAATCATACGGGTATACTTTTCTGAGTAGAATTGACCGGTCACTTCATCTGGGGCATACGCCTTTGGAATTTTTGTGCCCACAACTTCAGTATATGCAATTACTTGTGTGATATTTGGTATATTTTCAAGTGCTCCGCTTAAAGCTTTTTCAGTAGAAAGTTCTTCCTTTGGTATGATGAGGACCATGGGCTTTTCAGTACCAAAGACATCGTCAATGAGACTTTGGTCTCGCATTGGTCGAGAACCTTCAAAATCCACTTCCATACCATATATAAATTCGACTTTAGATTGACCTAAAAATGCTGGAATAGCAATAATTAGAGCAATCAGTAAAATTGGAGTCCTGATTTTCACAAGTACACGGCTTAAACCACCAGGATGAGGTAAATAGTCTTTATGCATTGTTTTTTCAATCCATTTGTAGGAAATCAGTGTGATCACTGGCAAGAAGACCATAACGGAAACAAAACTCAACATAATTCCTTTGAACAAGTTTATGCCCAAATCTGCACCGATGCCAAACCGCATAAAAATCAAAGCGGAAAATCCGATCGCTGTAGTCATCGCACTGGCGGTCACGGTTGGTAAAGACTCTTTCATGGCGTGTAACATGGCTTCTTCAGGATTATATAGTTTTCTTTTTTCCGTGAAACTGTGCAAAAGGAAAATAGCGTAATCCATGGAAACAGCTAGCTGTAAGATGGGGCTGACGGTTTGTGTAATAAAGGAAACTTCGCCAAAGATAATGTTGGTCCCCATGTTGATAGCAATAGCGACACCAATGGTGAGCATGAATAAAATGGGTTCAAGCCATGAAATGGTGGCAATGATGAGGATTATAATGATAATTGGTATTAGAATAATCATAGCTTTGATCACTTCGTCAATAGAACTGGATTGGGCACTGGCATTTTCAAGTGCCTGTCCTATGACAGCATTTTCCTCTCCGACTAGTTGATAAATGGACTCCAGTGCTTGAGTCTCAAGTCCATTACTGATCACCAGTGAGTAAAGTGCCGCATGATTGCGATAATAGCCCTCAACGGTTTTTTGATCAAGAAATGAAAGAGGAGTGGTTTTAAGCGTTTCAGCACCTAAAACGTCATCTAACCACATGACGGAATGTACTCCTTCAATTGCCTCCAGTTGTTCTTTATAAGCTATACCTTCTTGGAGACTTACATTTTGGATCATGACAGACAGATTAGGGAGTCTGCTTTCAAATGAGGAGTCAAGAATTTGGATAGCTTGGGTTGAATTTGCATCTTTAGGCAAGTAGTCGATCAATTTGTAATTGACTTTTGTACCCGGAATCAGCAATATGCTGATGAGCATTAGGATACCGAAAACTATCAAAATGCTTTTTCTGAATTTTATTATTGAATTGAATATGGTTTTCAAAAGTTTGCCTCCTTAATAAACATTGTGTATAATATTTATGTCAATGTTATTTTATAATCATTGTGTCTTTATATCAATCGTCAAGTTCATACAGATTGTTTTTAAATCGACAGTATTGGAAAAACTGTTGCTTATTCATCGTTTTTGAATGATTTGGAGGGTACAGTGCCTAAAAAAAAAGAAGACCGGCGTGTGAAATTCACTAAAATGTTTTTAAAAGAAAGCTTGATTGATTTATTGGAAGAGAAGAGTATTTTTAAGATTACCATTAAAGAAATTTGTGAGAATGCGGATATCAATCGTGCGACTTTTTATGCGCATTATTCAGATCAATACCATTTGCTTGAAAGCATTGAAGAGGAATACATTGAAAAGATATTGAATACTATCGATCAAGATGCGATTCATGCGGACAGTACGCTAAATCTGGTCACAGACATCGTGACATTTATTTATGACAACAAAAAAATGAGTAAAATTTTGCTCAGCGATCGAGGGGACTTGCAGTTCCAAAAAAGAATTATGGCTCTAGTCCATGACAATATCTTAAGTAAAATGAAAGACATTGAACCGAACAGTCTTGAAAAAACTGCACTTATATCTTCATTTGTCATTTCTGGCTGTGTTGGTGTGATTCAACATTGGTTCGACAGTAATTTAAAATCCTCACCAGAAGAAGTGTCGAAAATCATCAGTGATCTGGCGTCTGTAACATTAAATAGGGTTCACTAAAACAAGAATTGAGGTTTAGCAGAGTGAATAGACATAAAAACCGAGAACTATATCAAAGAAAATTCTATAATAAAGCTTATTTTGAGGGATGGTATTACAAGCAGGTGACAGCTGATGGAAAACATACGATCAGCTTTATTCCGGGTGTCAATTTTGAAAAAAATGGTGCTAATAGCTTTATTCAAATCATTCATTTGAACGAACAGGATGAGCTGAATGCGTTCATGATCGATTATCCTATTGAGGCGTTTTCTTCTTGTGATGTTCCATTCTCGGTCACTGTTGGAAAAAGTGTGTTTTCTTTGAATGAAATTTCATTGAATGTTGATTCAGATGGCATTAAAGTCAGTGGAAATATCAAGTTAAATGATCTGACAAGAATCAAGACATCCAGTCTCAACCCGAATATAATGGGGTGGTTCAGTTATATTCCTTTTATGGAGTGCAACCATGACATAGTCAGTATGCACCATGACCTCAATGGATTATTGATTGTAAATGATCAAGTCATTGATTTTACAGGTGGTATAGGATACATCGAGAAAGATTGGGGAAGATCTTTTCCAAGCAGTTACGTTTGGATAGAATCCAATCATTTTGATGATTCAGAAGCTGGGTTGTTCTGCTCTGTGGCAACAATTCCATTTTTGTCATTTTCATTTGAAGGGTTCATATGCAACCTGATTCACAAAGGTGTCGAATATCGTTTTGCGACATATAACGGATCAAAGCTTGTAGTCAACGAAAGATCAGATAATGAGGTGCATTTGAAATTTACAAAAAATGAATATAGTCTTGATATACGCGGTGAAGTGGCTGATACAAAAAAACTCTTGGCCCCAAAAATGGGTTCAATGAACAAGACCATCAAAGAAGGGTTGTCCGGTAAAGTGGAAGTTCTCTTGAAAGACAATAATGATCAAACAATTTTCGAGTCGACCAGTCATAAGTGTGGTATGGAACTGGTAGAAACCTTGCTTCCCAAGTGAATATGCAGTAGGGGGTGATATTATGTATGAAAGACCAATGAGTAATTTGTCTAAGATATTGATTGTTTTGATTACAATCATAGTGCTGCTATTTGCAAGATCACTCATAAGCGATCAAGCCATTTATCAAGGTATAATTGAAGTCCCACTGCAGACAGACCTTAGTGATATGAAAGAAATTCGGCATATTGGGAAAGAGGGGGAGGTAATCCTTATACCAAAAGCAGAATACACACTAAAGGGTATTGTAAAGTCCAAGAAAAAGTATTCCGATTACTCATCTCAAATTTCGGACTACGATTTGACCTTTGCTTGGGGTGAACTTAATAAAGACGGGGTAGATGACTTTATAAAGTATTCTCAAAGTGGCAGATGGTACTATTATAAATATGAGTCGGGTACGCCTGTAAGCGGGGATTATATCGCAAAGCATTCCGCGAACGTTCATATCATACATAAAAACAAAGAAATCTTGGATCAGATAAAGAGAATAGATCCAGGTGATTTTGTTGTCCTGAAGGGATACCTCGTGGATGTGAATTTCAACAAGAACGATAATGATCCTCTTTGGAGAACCAGTACAACTAGAGATGACACTGGCAATGGCGCTTGTGAAATTTTATTTGTAGAAGAAGTGGAGATTGTTGACTGAATTTGTCTATCTCTTCCGATTATGTAATAATGGTTATATGCTAATATTTTGTAAAACTATCATTCGGGAGGAGAACAGAATATGAGACAAAATGAAGTTGCTTTAAGTAAAAGCAGAATTAAAATTGGGATTAGAACAAAGATTTTGATAAGCATCGTTATTGCATTATTAATCAGTCCAACGATTTCGTTATTTATCAACAATATGATTAATAACTTGGAATTTGTAAGTGGAGATTTTTCGGTTTACATATCGACTGTCATCAATCTCATTGTTGTTTCAACTATCATCATGTTTCAATTGAACTGGATCGTATTGAAGCCGTTAAAGAAAATTTCCAGTTTGACCAAGCTGATTACGTCTGAGCTTGATTTTAAAAACAAAGTTGAAATCACCACAAATGATGAAATGGGAGAACTTGGTGACAATATCAATTCTATTATCAGTACTGTCAGTAATACAGTGAAGCAAGTTATTGACATTTCAAATGAAGTTGCACAAAATGTTGAGAAGGTTAATGATACAACTTCAAGCGTTGCGAATGCATCTACTGAAATTGGGAGAGCAATCGAAGAAATCGCATTTGGTGCAAATGACCAAGCAAAAGACACAGAAATTGTCTCAAGTGTGAGCAATCAGCTGGGAGAACTTATTAATACAGAGCAAGGTGAACTCAAGGGATTATTTGAGCATGCGGAAGACATTAGAAAATTAAAGGAAGAGGGGCTTGTTGTACTGGATCAATTGGTCGAGAAGACAGTTCAGAATCAGTCTGCAATAAAGGAAATCAGTAGCATAGTACTAACCACAAATCAAAGTTCTGAGAATATCGAAAATGCAAGTGAAATGATCAGACAGATTGCTGACCAGACAAATTTGCTGGCACTCAATGCGGCTATTGAAGCTGCTAGAGCAGGTGAACATGGGAGAGGATTTACTGTTGTTGCTGAAGAAATCCGTAAACTGGCGGAGCAGTCAAATAGATTTACGGAAGAAATTGCACTTGTAATTCAAACTTTGAAAACGAATTCAGATGATGCAGTGTTTAAAATGAGCGACGTTGAAGTAATGGTTGAGTCTCAAAAAGAGATTGTCAATATGACAAATATGAAGTTTGAAAGCATATCAGATGTGGTAGATACGATGAATAATACGTTTAGCCAAATTGGTATTATCGGTAATGACATGCTCCTAAAAAAAGATGAAATCCAAAGTACCATTCAAAATCTTTCTGCTGTGTCAGAGCAGACAGCAGCTGGAACTGAAGAAGCCACTGCATCCATGCAATCGCAAAATGCTGCGATTCAAGAAATTGCAATGGCTTCGGGACAACTACAAGAACTCACTCAAAAAATGATTAGTGATGTCAATCAATTTACTATTTGAACTGATTGATCGAAAGGAGACTCATCATGTGGCAGTGCCCAAAATGCAAAAGGGAGTTTAAGAATACGAATCAGGATCATTTCTGTGGTGAACCACCTAATTCAATCGATGAGTATATTTCAGATCAACCTGAGGACATACAGACAAGGCTTCACGAATTACGCAAAGCGCTTCATGAAGCCCTACCAGATGCTGAGGAAAAAATTGCATGGAGAATGCCAACCTATAAAGGGAAGACCAATATCATCCATTTTGCAGCGTTTAAAAATCATGTTGGAATCTATCCCGGTGATAAGGCCGTTGTGCATTTTGAAGATAGACTGAAAGATTATAAGTCGAGCAAGGGTGCCATTCAGTTCTCGCACAACAAGCCGCTACCACTGGATTTGATCGTCGAAATTGCAAAATGGTGCTATGAAACAGGAAATCATCACGGCAAAAAATAGTAAATAGAGAGTTATTTCAAATAATCCGCTAAATTGGCGTTCATATCGATTCGTCCCTCAATGAGGGACTTTTTTGTTGTCATCACAATAGAAATGCCAGGACCATGACCATTCTTAATACAGTCAGAATGCACAATGATACCGACAGATACGGCTCCTTCAAGAAAGCCACCAAGACCAAATGAGCAATCTGTATTTTCAATCAGAACAAAATCACCAAAACGAAGCTTGTCTAGTCCCAATCTCTTTATTTCATTTTTATCCGATGTAATCAAATCATAATCCCCCTGCTGAGAATATGGGGCACCCACGCCAGATCCCATGAGCCCATGAGGAATCTTTGCAGTGACAGGTACTATGAGTTTGCCATTCTCCTCTGTTATGCCGATACGTTCAAACAAGTCCGGATCGATGCTCATAATTTTGATCTCAGGATAATCAAGCAGCTCAAGGCCTTGACCATAACCCTTTATTAAAATTTTATCCTCTGTAGTCATTTCTTCCAACACACTTTGCTCAAACTGCACCATCACGTGGTCTACACCGCCATGAGAGCCGAGGACATACCCTATAGCGCCTTTTGCATCACCAGTTATGACTTTTGCCTGGTTACCTGCACAAGCAAAAACATTGAGGGCATTGTTGGATGGTCCATCTTCATTTTTGATTGTTACTCCTGGCTCGATATGATCTCCAGCCCAGCCATAGACGCTGTCGCCGACTTTGACGTTGTAATTGATGGCTCCTGTTCCAGGAATCACATAAGGTTTACCATCAGTATCTACCCGATAACCGCCAAACTTTGGATGAGCTACTTTACCCATGACGCTGTGCATTATTACCTTGTCTTTATTTGTTTTCATGAAATACTCCTTCTGGAAACTTATTGTATTTCAATTATAGCAAATATACGAAAGAAACAACAATTGATACTTGCTTGGACAATTAGAAAAATGCATAAAATCACAAGAAATGGGTATAGCGTAGTTGCATCAATATATTTTTATTTACTATCTCATTTGGTGCATTGCATGCAATGTCATGGAGGTGTTTTTGATGTTAGAAGGTTTTGTGGAATCCGAGGCGGGTAGAATCTGGTACTCTGCTTATGGAGAGGATCAACCAGGAATTCCACTTTTGGTTGTTCACGGTGGTCCTGGATTTTTGAGTATGCCGCAGGTAGTCAGTGAGTTCTCAATTGATCGTCCAGTTTATTTTTACGACCAATTGGGCAGTGGAAAATCGGATAGAGCTAAGAATGAAAACGATTATTCCGTTGAAGGATTTGTTCAAGAATTAGAAGATGTAAGGACGGCTTTAAAACTTACAAAAGTGATACTGTTGGGATTTTCATGGGGTGCCGGATTGGTCTCGGCATACATGTTGGATAAGAATCCTACTGGTGTAGAAGCTCTGATTTTATCTTCACCTTATCTTAGTACTCCACTTTGGAATAGGGACACAAAAGAAATCATTTCAAGATTACCTGAGGAAATGATCAAAGTCATTGAAAAGGGTAGAGAGGAAAAGGATTATGGTGAAGATTATCAAAATGTTGTATTTGAGTATTATAGGAGACATTTGTATTGCAGATGGCCATTTCCAGATTATCTGATGGGAGCTTTTCAACAACTCAACCAAGAGGTGTATGGCCAGATGTGGGGACCAAGTGAGTTTGAATTGACAGGCAAATTGAAGGATTTTGATTTGTTTCCAAGGTTAAGTGAAATTAATGTGCCAGTGTTATTGACTTGTGGTGATCGAGATGAGCTTGATGTCAAAACACTTAAAGAATTTCAACTGGTCATTCCAAATGCTCAGATGGCTGTTCTTCCAAATTCGGCACATATGCATCATCTGGAACAACCAAAGATTTATAAAGAGATCATCAATGAGTTTATAGGAACATTATAAAATGCGGCTACGTACTATAGTAGCCGCATTTGTTATTTTTGAGTTACAGAGGCATAAAAATATACGTATAAATGATATAATAGCATCATAATAATAATCACAACAATGGAGGAATAAGATGCTTGGAGTGCTCATATACATCATACTATTTACACTAATGTATCTTACATATCGATGGTTCAAACAAAAAATATATACATATAAGGATCTAGGTCCACTTGATGAAAGCAGAGAACGATATCTGTTTCTAACATGTCTTTACATATTTGCGTTCATTGCAACATGGCGCTTTACAGTCGTTTCACCTTCGGGAATTGGAGTGTCCTATAGAGGGGCGGAGACTTACTTGATTCCATTTTCTGAAATCATTGAAGCCAATCGATTAAATATTTTCTATGAATTTGTCAGCGGTAGTGAAAGCATGAGCTTATCACATCTGTTTAAAGATTATCTAGTGAACTTCACGAAATCCATGATCATTATGTTACCACTTTCACTTAGCCTTTTTGCGGCCTACAAGAATAATGTGAAGCGATTGGTATGGTTGACGGTCACTGTCATGGTGTCATATTACTTTTCAGGTGAGCTCCATATAGGCAGTACAATAATCAAAGTGCTATTCTTATACAGTTTGACGCATTTGATTTATATGCTAATCGAAAAATTATTTGCAAGACGCGAAATTATAGTATGGATGTTCATATTCGTTCTGTTTGTGGGTGTTGTTTTCACATCGGATATTAGACTTTTAAGTGATTCGTATGCCTCAAGTTATAAAGCACCTGAGATTATAGAATTCGATGAGCCTTATACTTCTAAAGGCGATGTGGATATTGCTTTTAATTCAGCATATTTGAGAGAGGACCGTACAGAAATTGAACTGGATTATACACTTAACAAGATTCCTGAACTGAACATCCCTTATGAGTACAAACCTTTAAACTTGACATTGGATCTGAAGACCGGTGAAGAAAAACACAAATATGGGTTTTCTTCAGATCATTCACTACGCATAAACAATATCGATATAAGGGCCAGTCAAATTAGCAAATCTGTTTTTCCACTAACGATATATGGGATCAGCGAAATCATGTACGTCATAATCGACCCGGATTTACTGGATCAAATCTCATTTGAAGACAGTGGTTGGTTAAATGGGGAACCCTACACCTGTTACAGACTGACATACCGGATTCCAAAGGTTCCAGGGTACGAACTCAGGTGGAATGTACCTCTCAAATATAATGATCTACTTGATAAAACTTATAATCCCAATGTTTCTTATAACACAAAAAGGACGATTCTTGAAGAAACTGAATCATCCATTTTATATGAAGTGAAAAATTATTTTTATGATAGAGACGTCTCTGACATTGAAATCATTGGTCCAGAGGTCATCAATGTAATCTATGGTTTAGAGTTTGAAATTGACACTGAAAATCCGGTTTTACATTTTGAAACTGCTGATGATATTTAATTATTGTTTAGCTAAAGGAGGAGATCCATATGGGAATGAAATGGGATTCCGAACCAAAGAATGACAGATTCGACCCAACAGAAGGTGAGAGAACAATGAAGGCTGTTGTTACTGCCTGGAATGGTGGTTATGACAAACTTGAATGTAGAGAGGTTAAGATTCCAGTTCTTGAGTCTGGGGAAGTTCTTTTGCAAGTATTGGCTGCAGGAGTCAACAATACAGAAATTAATACTCGTATTGGTTGGTATTCATCCTCGGTTACAACAAGTACAGAAAATGCAACGGAGAAGCAGGCGGCGACTATTAACTCAGATGGTGGATGGAATGAAACAACTCCTTTTCCGTTTATTCAAGGAACAGATTGTTGTGGACGTATTGTTGAAGTTGCCCCAGGAGGTGATGAAAGTTCCATAGGGTCTCGAGTAATAGTACGAGCTTGCATGCGCAAATTTGATTTTGAGTCTATGGAAAACATCTGGATGGGATCTGATTTCGATGGAGCCTTTGCTCAATACGTCAAAGTCCCGGCATCAGAAGTGTTTGTCATAGATTGCAATTGGAGTGATGCTGAACTTGGAACAATCCCTTGTGCTTATGGTACTGCTGAGAATATGGTACATCGTGGTAAAGTAAGTAAGGGTGAGAATATACTAGTAACAGGTGCCTCAGGCGGAGTGGGTTCAGCTGTGGTACAACTTGCAAAACGACGTGGAGCAATTGTTACTGCAATCGTGTCCGCATCGAAAGTTGAACAGGTTCTTCAGATCGGAGCGGATCGCGTGATAGAAAGAGGCGAGAATATTCTTGAACATCTTGGAGAAGAAAGTTTTGACATTGTTATTGATAATGTTGCTGGCCCAGCTTTTGGTGACTTAATCAAATTATTGAAGCGAAGTGGAAGATATGTGTCTTCTGGTGCAATTGGAGGTCCAATTGTAACTTTTGACATGCGTGATTTTTATTTGAAGGATTTGAGATTGATAGGGTGTACCGCTTGGGATGAGCCGGTCTTTCCTAATCTCGTTTCATATATTGAAAATGGGGAGATTAAACCCCTTGTAGCTAAGATATTTCCACTCGAGCAAATCGCGGATGCACAAAGAGAGTTCTTAAAGAAAAAACATGTCGGCAATTTTGTGTTGATCCCACCACCATTGGATGAATACTAATGAAATTGAACACTCTCACCACTTAAAGCCTAGCTTTTGAAGTGGGAGATTCCTGTTTCATTGTCTTGTGCCTCATTTGG
>JAWSUW010000097.1:0-11458 GCA_033549245.1 Bacillota bacterium
CCTCCATATGAATGGAGCGATTGCGATGACGCAATCGCCCTAAATTGAATTACATGAAATATTTGACCAAAAGTTTACTGCCGATGACCGCACCAATGAATAAGCTGACTGCGAATACCCAACCTGAAAGTGCAAGTGAGGAAATTCCACTGTAGAATGCGCCGATGTTACAGCCAAGAGCCAGTCTTGCGCCGTAACCCATCATGAGTCCGCCTGTAACTGCGGCAACAATTTGTTTTTTTGATTTGATCTTTTTGATCTTGAACCCCGATGCGATCAGCGTGGCTGCGAGTGCGCCAGTAATGATTCCAACATTACGCCAAGATTCAGGATGGTTCAATATACCGTTTTCGAGAGTTGCCTGCGCACCGGAACTTGCGAAATAGTACCACTTGTCAACACTGCCACCAATCGCTTTAAATAGCCAAGCACCCCAATAAGCAAACGTACCTGAGACTCCCCAAGGATTGCCGGTGACTGCGAGTGTGACAATTTGGAATAATGAGAGCAGGAGAGCAGCAGTCACATAAGGAAAAGCATTTTTTCCCCATCTCACATAATATTCGTTTGACTTAACGCGATCAAAGAATTTCTTTTTATCTTCTGACAATTTACGACACCTCCAAATTTGGTGTTATTTTACTTTAATTATTACTTGTTTTTTTCGATGATTACTTCCCATTCTCCGTCGTCAACTTCTTCAACTTCAACATTATATCCGTCTTTTCTAGCCCACTCAGGTACGTTTTTCATAGCGCAGCTGTGATCGATTTGAACAATCAATACATCACCGATTTCAAGTTCCTTGATTTTATTTTGAGCCTTTACTAAAGGTACTGGGCACGCTTCGCCGAAACAATCCAACATAACTTCTTTCATTTTTTTTCCTCCTGAATTTTAATTTTAATTTGGGTTAATCTAATGTGATGCGCCTCTTTTTTGCTCATATTTTTCAGCAAAGATGTAGAGCGCTACTAATACTAGCATTTGTAATGCTACAGCCCCGAACCAACCGAATATATCCGGCAAAAATACTCTTGGGCCTTTTGATATGAAATTCTCCATCCACCAACCGAAGTCATGTGCGCCCCATAATGAGCCCATCATGAAAAAGAAGAATGCGATGGTGTTCATTACGAAACCTTCTCCAACTCGCATTAATGTTCCAGATGCGCATCCGCCTGCGATGACCATGCCGATACCAAATATGATGCCACCAAGTACTGTTGCCAAACTGATCGGAGCAACGTAACTCATTCCTGGAATCGGTAATCCTACATTTGCGTAACCGTATTTGATAGCTGTAAATCCGATGGTGGTAACGGCCAGTGCGATAATCACCGCTCTAGTAAGTGAGGTCCCACCTGTCAAATAAGGGTCACGCATAGATGCTGTAAAACAAAAACGTCCTTTTTGTAAAATGACACCAAAAACATTACCGGTTAACCAGAAAAATGCAATCGTAGGTGATTTGGTATTGAGCCAGAGACCTACTAGGGCTATCAATACTACCGTGAGAACGCCATATGGAATCTGGTTCTTCTTCGGTTTACGATTAGCTGAAGAGCGTCTTGATGATGCTGCTTTCGTTTGTTCAGCCATGTTTTCACACTCCTAAAAAAAAGTTTGCTATACTCTTAACAATCTCACAAGATTATGATAACATTTTATCAAGAATTGTATTACAGTATATTTGTGAAGCAGTATAAGAAAAACCGATAGCCAGATTAATAGTCAATAAGGCATGATAAATATGAAAGAGGTGACCTATGAACCTGAGCGCATTAGAGTACTTTAGAGAAGTAGTTGAAACAAAAAGCATATCCAAGGTGGCTATGAATCGTCATATCTCGCAATCGGCACTCAGCCAGAACATTCACAAACTAGAGGATGAAGTCGGTTATCAACTTCTGGAAAGAAGCAATAAAGGCGTTGAGCCTACGGAAGCAGGTCGTATACTTTTCACCTATTCCGGGACAATGCTGAGAATCTATAAAAAGATGCAGGAAGAGCTGGAGACATTAACTCACAGCACTGAGAACATTAGAATCAACGGATACCTGTCACTTGTGGATTACTCGCTCCCATGTGTTCTTTATAAAGTCAAAAAAAAATATCCCAAATATACATTTGAGATGCATGCCAAAGGTAATATGGAATCCATTACGGATCTTATTAATGAACTGACCGATTTATGCTTCGTGACGGAAGAACCTTGTGACAACCGTCTTGAGTATGAAAGAATCGGTAAAGAAAAAATAGTACTTGTTGCGAATTACAATTCCAGAATACCTGATAAGATTGATGTGAGAGACCTTCAAAAGTATGAAATGGTACTACTAGATGACAATGCACTTACGATCTCAACTTTTCTCAGACACAAATTGAAAAATTTCAACATGTCAATTGAACAGATACCAATTATGTTTAAGGTAGACTCTATTCCCGCAGCAAAATCTTCGGTATCCAACAATCTTGGAATATGTTTTCTACCGTACATGTCTGTAAAAAAAGAAATCTATGAGAAGCGTTTCAAACTTATAGAAGTGGAAAATTGCAATTTGGATTACAATATATTCCTGGTATCGAGGTCAAAAGCGGAACGAGACCGACCTACAACCGATGTTTATCATTATTTTGTTGATAACGGAGAGAAGGACTTCTGTTAAAGAGGTTTAGTGATTATGATTTCCCATACGCCGTTCATCACTTCTTCAATTTCATACTTGATGTTGGTTTTCTTCAGAGAGTCCTGAATGGATTCGATGACACAACTGTGATCGACGACCATTTCAAATGATTCTCCAGGTTTTAGAATCTCAAGTTCATGTTGCATTTTTAGGATCGGGATGGGGCAAATGTCTCCAAAACAATCGATTTTATTCATGTCTGAGAACCCTCACGTTTTCTGATATTATTTGACAAATATTTGTCTAAGTCTTAGTATATCAAATATGGTTTTCATTTTCAATTCGGGGAGGTGGTCAAGTTGAAATTTTCAGTTCTAATACCGGTTTACAACAGCGAAAACTCTCTTGGAAGTCTTGTCGGGGAGATTGAAAGTTATTTCAAAAGCAGCTGTGATAGTTGTGAAATCGTCATGGTGGATGATTGTAGTACAGATGATAGCTGGATGCGGATTGAAGAACTTTGCCATGATCATCCTCAAATAAAAGGCATTCGGATGGACAGAAACAGAGGTCAGCAAATGGCTCTATACTGGGGACTCAAGTATTGCGAAGGTGAGTTTGCGGTGACGATCGATGATGATTTGCAGCATGATATAGCGGATCTCGATCTACTCCTTGAAAGAGCGAAAAGCGGTGCGGATCTGGTTTTTGGAATTTACGACGCTTATGGCAGCAATGGAGTAAGAGCAAAAGGCTCTGAACTCGTCGGGATGTTCTTCAGGATTAATTATCCCAATTTGAATGGCAACCGAGTCAGCAGTTACAGATTGATTCACAGATCGGTATACAAGTCGCTCATACAACGTGATGCCTCTTTCGTCTATTTGAGTGCGGAATTGCTTGCGTTTGCTAAAACTGTGGAGAACGTCAAAGTAAAACGCAGGGATAGAAAATTTGGTCGATCTGGATACACCTTAAAAAAATGTGTCGAAATCACATTGAAATTGAACTTCTATTATGGAATGCCCTTTATGAAGCGACTAAGAAAGGTTAATGTAAATGAAACGTGTGTTGATGGTTGGTGCGGGAAGTTGTCAAATCAATGGGATTAAAAAATTGAAAGCAATGGGTTACCATACTGTTGTTGCTGATTATAGCGAATCTTCGGGAGGCAAACTGCTTGCGGACGATGCTGTTCTTGCAGATGCTTTCGATGCAAAAGCCATCGAAAGATGTGCGGCTTTGAAACGTGTGGATGCCATTCTGACCGTAGGAACAGATCAACCGGTTCTGACAGTGGCACTTGCGGCTGAGAAAAATGGTTTGTTTACATTCATCCCATCTGGCGTTGCGCTTCATGTGACCAATAAAAAATGGATGAAACGAATTTTCCTTGATCGCAACATCCCTACAGCGAAGTTTGCAGTGCTTTCAAAGCGGGATTCGGTGGATGAGGTTATAAGATTTGAGGGACCATATGTTGTAAAGCCCGTCGATTCGCAAGGGCAACGCGGTATTTTCAAACTCAATGACAAAAATGCTGTCAAAGCTTCAATAGATGAAGTACTTAAGTACTCTCGATCGGATGAAATACTTGTGGAACAGTTTTACGCCAACGATGAGGTGACAGTCAGCGGATGGGTACATAATGGATTTGTCAAGGTGTTGACTCTTACAGATAGAGTGACGTTTTCACCTGATCAAAATATCGGTGTATGCACCTCACACGAATACCCGAGCAAATATTCATTTCAATACGGAAAGAGAATCAACGAATGGACTGAAACGATTTGCGATGTGTTTCAAATCAAGGAGGGTCCTATTTATTTTCAATTTTTAATCGGCGCTGAAGGTATTTTGGTCAACGAAATCGCATGTCGTTTGGGTGGGGCTTACGAAGATGTGACTATACCTTATGCCACAGGTGCCAATGTGCTTGAACTCAATATTCTAGGTGTTGCAGATCACGAAAATTATCTCAAAATCGTGGATAATATTTTTTCTGTGGATTCTGAAATGGTGAAACCTTTCAGCACACAATTGTTTTTTTGTGAACCCGGCAAAATCATGAAAATGACCTCGATTGAAGATATAAAGATGCTACCATATATTTTGGATGCCGGTTATAATTTTGGGGTAGGAGATGAAATCCCTAGGACGGAGAACGCCTCAGCTAGAGCGGGTTATGCGGTGGTGGTCGGTGAAGATGAATATTCAGTACAAAGAAACCTATCAAAGTTCTATGATACCATCGAAGTGATTGGTGAAAACGGTAAGAATTTAATTATAAAGCAAAAAAGAAATCGCATCGAATCCTTTTGATCTCTCAATTGGAATTGATGTGATATATTTTTGTCTGCCATGGAAATGTACCTGCGTATCTAGTGATTCTCATGGCGTAAACAGGATTATCAACCGTCCCGATCAAAGTGGTGGAATGATCTAGAAATTCAACCATATCCGGATAATAAGAAATGTCCACATAGAGGAAATCCCACTTCGGACTGGTATTCGCCAGATATTCCATTTCGTCATGAACGAGAATGTATTCAATTTGGTTTGCTCTGACATAGGCATCGAAGTCATAGCCATTTTGCTCTAGAAATCCCAAATTTCTGATGTCGATGAAATTTCTATTTTCAAAAGCGGTAATCATGTTTAGGTTTCCGAGTACTCGTGCATCCTCAGGCACATAATTAATGATATCATCCAGAACCACTTCGAAAGCTTTGTAATAAGGCATTTCTGCATAATAGGTATCTATATTATCGTAAAGATGTAAAGCTGAAGCCGCAATTAAAACAAGTGCTATCCAGTATTTTGATTTCAATAATGGATATAGATATTCGCCGAGTAGCAGGATCATGAATGGCATGATGAAAACCACCGAAGTTTGGTTGTATCGACCTATGATGAAAAGACCGATTCCAATCGAGATGATGATGGCCAGTTGATGGAGTGCATTTCCGAAATCAGTTCGCTTATTCCTTAAAAACAGGTAAGGCATGGCGAGCAACGACAGTCCGAGTAAAATGAGCTCCATTTTGATATTATAAAGATCATAAGTCCCGCCAATGCGGCTATAAAGTTTGTACCAAAACCAGTAAAATCCTTCGAGTCTTGAAACGGGAGGTGCATCAACACCAAGTGACGAGCCGAATTCAAAGTACTTTTGTATCAGATCAGGATTCCATGCAAATCCGATCACCAGATAAATGAGCGCGCCGCAAAAGGTGAAACCGATAAGTTTCATCAAATCCCCAAGGGGCCTTTCTTTCATCAATATCTGTGAGGTCATGAGAGCTGCAGAGCTCATCCCAATCAAAAAGCTGTTGGGATGGATCCCTATACCGAGCAGAATAACAATACTATAAGTAAGAGGATTGAATTTCTTCGAATAAATGAGATAGATATTGAGGAGCATGAAAAACAAGATCCAGCTTTCCTGTCTGCCTGTGTGTGCACTGGCGATGAACTGGATATTCAGTGCAAGCAGTGCTGACAGGAACAGTGCGGTCCATTTGGACTTAAAGCGATTCAGAGCCAGCTTATAGAAAATCCAAAGAGAGAGTATGCCGCCAATCAGTGAGACGAAACGCATGGTGAAAACAGTACTGCCCATGATGGCATAAATCATGGCCTGAATGCTGTGGTATAACCATCTGAAAGGGTGTACCACCCGTGGGTATAAGTTATAAAAAGGTTCCGTCACCCGAAATGTTCCAGACGTGACCATTTCCTCAGTAAGGCCTTTCAGCCAAAGCTCATCCGAATGGACATTAGGAAATGCGGTTAGCGTTTGAATATTAACAAGCGTGTAAAACCCTAGCAATATCAGTATCAATATACTGAAAGTTTTGATCTTCATAATGCTCTACCTTTAGTGTTTGTCTTGCTTTCATCATATCAGTAAGATATAGTGGTGGCAATAGGATGTATGTTAAAAAACTATCATTCCAATATGAAATGCTATATAAGTAAAAGTGATAACCAATAAAATTAAGATAGCATATAATAGACGTGTAAGTGTGAAATTATTATCACACAATTTGTTAGATGTTTAACAATATACTCCAATTATGCAATCTCACAAATTCGTTAATGGAGGGTTTACATGACAAAAAGAAATCAGATGATTAAACTTCTCATTTTGTCATTGCTTTTGGTTTTTTCATTGACTTCATGCACCAACGATACGTCGTATCCTGGTACAATGAACGTGGTTGAAGCTTCAAAGGTTGTTGAGGATCTCGCATCCAATCCGGATGTGATCGTAATTGACGCCAGAGAAGAAGAAGCTTATAACAAAGGCCATGTGGACGGGGCGATTTGCCTTACTCATACTGAGTTATCTACGGATCAACCGGTTTCAATGATGTTGCCTTCAAAAGAGCAACTTGAGAAAACACTTGGTGGCAAAGGTATATCGAATGACAGTGTAATCTATGTTTATGATGACAATCAAGGTATTTTTGCTGCGAGAATCTGGTGGACCCTGAAAATTTTCGGTCATGAAAATGTGATGATCGTCAATGGTGGTTCTAATGCACTCGTTAAAGCAAATGCACCACTTGCCATTGAAACCACTACGTTACCAGCAACTGAATATGTTGCAAAAGCTGCTGACTTGTCAACTGTCGCAACCTATGATGACATGGTCGCACTTGCGGAGAATCCAGTTGAGGGTGTAGTGATTTTGGACGTACGTTCACTTGCCGAGTATCAAGCGGGATATATTCCTGGAGCTATTCTTTATCCGCACACCAAGAATGTCTACAGTGATGACACATTTATGTCAAGTAGAGATCTTGGATTGTTCTATAAAGAGGCTGGAATCAAAAAAGAAGACACAATAATTATATACTGCAAATCTTCAGTCAGAGCGACTCAAACTATGGCACTCTTGCAAGAAGCCGGATATGAGAACCTGAAAGTATATGATGGCGCATGGCTTGAATGGGAAACAAAAACGGACGTCATCATTCCGGTTGAGGAAGTCGCACCAGTCGGTCCGTCGGACGGATCTTGATCAACACACTTTTGATTAGTGGAGGGGAACTCAAATGAAAAAATGGTTATCATTATTACTTACATTAGTACTTATATTATCGGTTACCGCATGCGGTAAAAAAGAAGAACCAGCGGCATCCATGGACTTGACGGATGGTGAAGATACACCTGTAGTTGAGGAACCGGCGGTTTCTGAGCCAGCCTCAGATTTAAATGCACTTGCAATAGCTTACTTCGACAATATGCCGGAGCATATTTACAAAATTGGTCAAGCGGATTTTATTGAACTCGTTAAAACTGGCGAGGAAATGACAATAATCGATATTAGAAGTGCTGAAGATTATGGCAAAGGCCATGTCGCAGGTGCAGTCAATATGCCTTGGGGACCAGCTATTGCAGAAGGTCTTTCATCAATACCAGCTGACAAGCCTGTATTTGTTTACTGCTATACAGGTCAAACGGCTGGTCAAGCAGTAATGACACTTAATATGGCGGGATTCGATGCTAGAAGTGTTAACTTGGGTTGGAATCTTGGAATTTCAAAAGTTGAAGGTATTGATGCTTCTACTTCTACTGAAGCTACAACATTGACACCAGGTACTACTGAAATAGATGCGGCTGTTCAAGAGGCAATCACAGCTTATTATGAAGGTCTTGCAGCAGTATCTGAGACTAAATACAAAAACTACAAAGTTTCTGAAGATGATCTTAAAGCAATGGTAGACTTGAAAGATGATAGTATATTTATCCTTTCAGTAAGAAGCGCAAAAGATTATGCAATTGGACATATTGAAGGTGCTACAAATATTCCTTTTGCTAAGGGTATGGCAAATTCATTTGGAACATTACCTAAAGATAAGACAATTGTGGTATATTGTTACACTGGTCAAACTGCTGGGCAAGTAACAGCAGACCTTAGAATGATGGGCTACGATGCTGTATCACTAAACGGCGGCATGGGCAATGCGGCTAATGCACCTATGGGATGGGCAAACAAGGGCTTTCCAGTTGTAAGTGAAGCATCAGCAAAAGTTGAAGAGCTTTACAACAACATGCCAGCTCATATCTACAAAATTGCTCAAGCAGAATTCGTAGAAAAAGTTGCTGCAGGTGAAGAGATGACTATTCTTGACATCCGTGGCGCCGCAGATTATGAAAAAGGTCATATCAAAGGCGCAGTGAATGTACCTTGGGGAACTGCAATCGCAGAAACTCTCGTGAATATTCCTGCTGACAAACCTGTTTATATCTATTGCTACACTGGCCAAACTGCCGGTCAAGCTGTTACTACTTATAATGTTGCAGGATTTGAGGCGTACAGCGTAAATCTTGGTTGGAATCTTGGTATTTCAAAAGTTGAAGGCGTAGATGCGGTAACAACTACTGATGCCGCTACACTCGATACTGCAGTAACTGAAATTCCAGAAGCTATTCAGCATTCCATTACTGCTTACTATGAAGGTATGGTAGCGCTTTCGGATTCGGTTTATAAGAATTATAAAATTTCTGAAGATGACTTAAAAGCTATGATTGATGCAAAAGATGAGTCCATCTATATTCTCTCAGTTAGAAAAGCAGAAGACTTTGCTGCTGGACATATTGAAGGCGCATCCAATATTCCTTTTGGAACAAGCATGATCAGTGAATTCAAGAATCTTCCTAAAGATAAAGTGATTGTAGTTTATTGTTACACTGGTCAAACTGCAGGTCAAGCAACTGCTGCACTTAGATTGATGGGCTACAAAGCTGTTTCACTGAACGGCGGAATGGGAAATGCTGCCAACGCTCCAATGGGCTGGGCGAATAAAGGGTTTCCTGTAGTTCAATAAATAGTATTCAAACTTTAGAATCAAGGGTGCCTATTCATGATATAATTTGTGAAAAGGCACCTTTTTTATATATAAGAAATGAGGTATAGAATATGGTTATTCCTTTTAATAAACCCTATGAATCCAATAAATGGATCGATCAAATTCATAAAAAATGGCATCAAAGTGAAAACACAAACAATGAAAGTTTGCGATTCACTTTTGAAAGGGCGGGATATTCCTGCGAGAAAAATCCCATGCTGTTTGTGAATTCAGCGACCAGTGCACTGGAAGTCATGGCGCTCGTTATTGGAATAAAACCCGGTGATGAGGTGATCATGCCCTCTTTTACATACGCTGCCACTGCAAATGCTTTTGCAAAATTTGGTGCGAAAATAGTGTTTGTGGATATTGAACCATACACTCTCAACATTGATGTGAAAGCAGTAAAAAACGCAATCAGTGAAAGGACAAAAGCGATCATCCCCATTCATTATGGTGGGGTATCTGCAGATTTGGGGGCATTAATATCTATTGCGAGAGAATCTGATATTCTATTATTAGAGGATGGGGCACATACAATCGGTGCCAAATATAAAGACAGATTGCTGGGGTCGATTGGAGATATGGGGTGTCTAAGTTTTCATCGAACCAAGAATATAACTTCTTTTGGGAGTGGTGGGAGCCTGATTATTAATGATTCCAAATACTTGGATGCCGCTGAAGAGACCATTCATCAGGGAACTGACCAAATGGCTTTTAAAAAGGGTAGAGTGGATGCTTACACTTGGCAACGGCTTGGTGGTGAGTATGAAATGCATCCATTTTCCCATGCTTATCTGACTGAAGCCATGGTTGATCTAAACCTGGTGACAGAAAGGCGCAAATTGCTGTGGAGTCAATATTATGAAGCTTTAAAACCTCTTGAGGATCAAGGCATAATATCTCTTGCCAAAATTCCAGACTATGCAAATCCTAATGGACATATATTTTACATGCTTACCAACAGTTCAAATGAACGTGATGCGTTATCAGGGTATCTTCAAATGAGAAACATCAGCGCATATACTCATTATGAACCACTTCATATGACGGGTATCGGTAGACGGGTGGGGGTTCATTCAGGAAATCTTTCAGTTACTAATAGTGTTTCAGAGAGAATTTTACGTCTTCCGATCTACTATGATTTGACAGAGAAGCAGCAATTGACGGTTGTAAAGAACATCTATGATTTTTATATGACATTATAAGGAGATGCTGTTATGCCAAATGTTTTAGTGACGGGTGGTGCCGGATTTATCGGCAGTCATTTTGCATGTGCTATTGAGAAAAATGAACACATGAAAGTAGTAATATATGATGCGATGACCTACTCCAGTGATTTAAGTCGCCTCAAGGATTATAACGGGACGATCGTAAATGGGGATATCGTCGATTATGACAAGGTGTTATCAACACTTAGAGAATTTGAAATAACCCATATAGTCAATTTTGCCGCTGAAAGTCACGTGGATAGAAGCATTGAGGATGTGAACCCTTTTTTAAGGACAAATGTATTTGGAACGGTGAGTCTCATGGAAGCCGCTGAGAAGTATTGGCTTGAAACGAATGGTGGATATAAAGATAAATTGTTTGTGCATATCTCTACAGATGAGGTTTATGGTGAACTTAGAGAAAAAGACCGACCTCTGGATGAAAAAGCTCCACTAAAACCATCCAATCCATACGCCGCTTCCAAAGCTGCTGCTGATCAATTCGTGATTGCTAAAATATTCGGAGAAGGATTTCCTGGAATGATTGTCAGAAGCAGCAATAACTTTGGTTTAAATCAAAATGATGAAAAATTGATTCCAAAGGTTGTACGTTGTCTAAATGAAAACATGGATATTCCACTTTACGGAAATGGTCAGCAAAGAAGATGTTGGCTATATGTCGAGGATTATTGCAGGATATTGATGGAATTGATGGAAGCCAGGCCTATCGGGGAAATCTTCAATGTCAAAGGTGCCA
>JAWSUW010000097.1:11468-13998 GCA_033549245.1 Bacillota bacterium
CGAGTTTGAGCAACCTTGAAGTCGTCTGCAAAATGAGAGAAGCCTACGCCTCATTTGTGAATTTGCCGGTTGATGCGGTATCACACATCGCATTTGTGCAAGATCGGAAGACACATGATTACTTTTACAATATTGATCAATCCAAGCTTCTTCGTATGGGTATAAAAGCGGCACACAAACGCATTGAGGATTTTATAGATGAAAAACAATTCTTTATTAAGTGAGTTGTTAGCGAGGAGAGGACTTAAGGATTATGAATACTGCATTTTACATTTTAACTTTTGCCTTATTGACGGCATCTTATCTTAAAGATAAAAACAAGACTAAAAAAGCTCTAAAGAAAGCATGGAAGGCTTTTGAGAACATATTGCCAGAGTTTTTGGTGGTTATCCTTTTTGTCGGATTTATCATTGCGGCAATGGATCCTGAAATGATATCAAAAATCATTGTTGCTGATTCTGGAGTGATGGGTGTGATCTTATCCAGTGTGGTTGGCGCAATAACCTTGATTCCAGGATTTGTGGCGTTTCCAATGGCTGCACTTTTGCTCGAAGGTGGAGCGGGTTACATGCAAATAGGAGCTTTTGTATCGTCTCTTATGATGGTTGGAGTGGTGACTATACCTGTGGAAGTCAAATATTTTGGAAAAAAGATCACAATAGCTAGAAATGTTATGGCATTTTTGTTCTCCTTTGTTGTAGCGATTGTGATGGGGGTGGTGTTATCATGAAAAAAGTTGCTAAGAGATATAGAGGTTTTATTTTGGCGGCTGTCGGTATGTTCGTGCTGACGCTGTTCAATCGGGAATTGGGGATGAAAGCCATAGATGTGACCGCATATTCCTTTATGGAAATGATAACGGTTATTCCACCTGTTTTCATATTACTTGGTTTATTGGATATATGGGTACCAAAGGAAACTATGACCCGTTACATGGGTGAGGGCTCGGGGATCAAAGGCATATTATTAGCTTTCTTCATTGGATCAGCTGCTGCTGGCCCACTATATGGTGCATTTCCTGTAGCAGCGGTGTTTATGAAAAAAGGTGTGAAATTTTCCAATATTATGATCTTCATAGGGGCTTGGTCCACAACCAAAATACCGATGTTCCTGTTTGAAATGACTGCGCTGGGTCCCGTATTCGCAATCACGAGACTACTCATCAATATCCCGGGTATAATTATTATTGCAATGGCCTTGTCAGCTGTATCGAGTAAGAATGAGATTGCAACTTTATATAGTGTTGCTGAATGACAAAAAAATAGAGCCATGGGCTTGAACCCATAAGCTCTATAATTGAATTTTTCGAATTTGTTCTGATAATGCTTGGAGACGTCTAATGACGTCTTTTTTATTTTTCATATATTTTGGAATCTGATGTATGATTTCATGCATATAGCTTTCAAAAGCATCTGTCATGTGAGGATGGTTAAAGGCGAAGGCGATTTGAGGGTCGTTTTTTTTGACGAGTATTACTCCAGTGGATTTTTTGTATGATAAAGCAATTGGTGTTGGGACATCGTTTTTGTATAGACAAATTTGATAATTGTCATGGGTCTTTAAAAGTTTAAGGAGATGATCGATATGCTTGAGATTTTTGGGGCCCAATGACATTTCATCGGTGTAAGAGATAATTTCAGTGTATTTGTCTCTATGTAGATGCTTTCTGATCAAGTTTTGATGCTCAACAGGAAGAGCGGAATGTAAAGTTGATGAAAGTGTGATCATATCATGAGGTTCTTCATAGTACTCTTTTTCCAACTCCTCAAAAGCATCAAAATCATTCGGTGTGAATATTTTCATTAGTGGCTTGCACATAGTTAGAAATGCATTGAATTCTGATGTCAGTGACTCTATTCTGGTTTTATCAGTATAAAGGAACTGATCGGCACTGTCAGCAAACTCTGTAAGACTGGTGGATGTCAGTGCAACAGTTTCTGGAGCAATAAAGAGCGTGCGCTTGAACAGTCCGTTGTTTGCTTTTGGAAAAAAATAAGGTTCAATGGATCCTGTCATATAAAGTGGGAGCCAACGCTTGATAGCAAAAATCATCTCCTCTAGATCACGCTCTATGGTATGGATGATTTTAATTCTGTGACCACTTGTTAGGATGTGAAACATAAGCAAGCTCCAAGCGTTGTAGAACTCTGGGTCGTCAGTCAACCAATCCATTTTCTCATCACTGAATAATAAAAGTGTTGTTGGACTAGTCCTCTTGCTCACCTCAGATAAGAACAAAAGGACACCTTTTCTTTTGCCTTCTATCCCTTTCAAGATTTCATTTTTTGCGTGTTTGCCGCTAAGTAGCACTTCCAGAGTTTTGGTTTGCCTTTTGATGAGTTCAGGATCGCTTGGAATTACAGGCCCAGAAACAATTTTTTGTAACAGCTGTTCCACCAAATCCGAATTATGTGTGGAAGGTGATTCCAGCCATTCTTCTATAATCAGGTGCAAATTTTTATCTATATATTTTTTTTCTCCTGGACTGAAATGCATAAGTTCCAATATTTTGATTTTGCTGCGTTCGGTT
>JAWSUW010000098.1:0-13995 GCA_033549245.1 Bacillota bacterium
GAGGATATAGTAACAGTTATTATAAAGTAGCGGAAATGGTTGTTTATTTTGGTGAAGTGCTTAGTTCACTTGGTGAAAATGGTGCAAGAGATAAGACGATTGAGTCTTATAGAAAGCTGCATTCAAGGAAAAGTAAATTCAAACGTGAAATGTACTCATTAATTGGAAGTTGACAGGATTAAGGAAGTTAAGAGATATGAATGAGCAGCAACTTAAAGCTAAAAGTTCAAATGCAATGAGCAGTCTGTTAAATCTTAAGGACTATGTTGCACCAATAGATGTTTTTATAGAGATTGGAGCTTTGTCCAAAAGTGATTATGAAAATTGGAGACACGGAAAAGTAAGTTACCTTGAGCAAGTGATTAAAATGAATTTGAGAAAAATAAATCTATGTATTAAAGAAATCAATAGAAATGCTGTGAGTAAAAAACTTAAACCATCAAAGACTGTTTATAATCAGTGGGGAAAGAAGAAGGGGATTAGATTACAATTTTCAAAAAGCGGTGCAAAGCATTTGGAAGAGTTGTATTCTACGCATTATATTAATGGAAAATCAGGTCGCTAAGAAAGACTATTATTAGAATTGCATGCCATACTGAACAAGAGAATATTTAATATGTAAAGGGGTAGAAAACATGAATGATATTAATAAAAATGATTTTTATGAAGTTATTAATAGAATCGAAACTGCAAAGAATAGAGCTTTTTCAAAAGTTAATGAAGAGCTAATAATGTTGTACTGGGATATTGGGCATATGATTAGCTACAAGTTAGAAAGTTCAGAATGGGGAAATAAAGTTGTAGATGATTTAGCTGTTTTTATTAAAAACAACTATCCGGAGATAAAAGGGTTTACTAGGAGTAATTTATATAGAATGAAGCAATTTTATGAAACTTATAAGGATAATGAAATTGTTGCGCCACTGGTGGGACAATTAAGTTGGACGAATAATCTGATGATTTTAGCTAAGGCTAAAACAGTGGAAGAAAGAGAATTTTATATTAGACTTTGTATAAAAGAGCGGTACTCAAAAAGAGACCTTGAACGACAAATAGAAAGTTCGGTTTATGAAAGGACTATGTTAGGTCAAAAAACGACAGATATTATAGTCAAACTTGTTCCACAGAATATTAGGGGGCAATTTAAAGATACTTACATGTTAGAGTTTCTTGATTTGCCAACAAACTTTGATGAGGCAGATTTACATAAGTCATTAATTGATCACTTAAAAGCATTTCTAATGGAGCTTGGAGCTGGTTTTAGTTTTATTGGAAGTGAGTATAAAGTGCAGGTTGGAAACCATGACTATTATATTGATATGTTATTTTATAACAGGAATATGCAATGTTTGGTAGCTATTGAATTAAAGGTTGTTGAATTTAAGCCAGAGTTTTTAGGCAAAATGAATTTCTATTTGGAGGCCCTCGACAGAGATGTTAAAATGGAACATGAAAATCCAAGCATAGGGATTTTGCTATGTAAAAGTAAAGATGATGAAGTAGTAGAGTATGCATTAAGTAGAAGTGTATCGCCAACAGTCATTGCTGATTATGAAACAAAGATATTAGGAAAAGATTTACTTAAACGAAAACTTCATGAATGGACGGAACTGTATATTGAGAGTATTGAAATGAAGGATGATGAATGACTCCATTTTGACTCTATTTGTGTTGAGAGTCAAAAAAATTTCCGTGAATAATGAAAATAAAAGCACAAAATGCAAAGAAAAAACATTGAAAAACATTATAATTTTCTTTCTATGAGTCGAGTGGGAATAGTATTAGAAATTGCTGCAACCGTTTAAATAAAGAGATTTGTTGTCCTGTTTTTCTTGGAGCGTACAAAAATCGTACAAATATAGTTCTAAGCAAAAGACACCCCATTGAAGGGTGTTTTTGCTTAGAACTTTTTTTATGGGTTTTTAATAGAAACTTAGCTTTGAATTAAGATCCAAAGAAACCTATTGTTATTTCAATTTGGTGTGTTAAAATGAAATAAAGAGCTAATAAAGTATATCTTATTTCAATCTTGGAGGTATTCATGGAATATAGAGCGGGGCGTTATGTAACTAATTTATCAGGTGACTCACAATATAAATCGTTTAAACCAAGTCCGCTGCCTCCAAATCCTGAGATAAAAATTGATTTTGAAATGATGAATCTGGTTAGCGAATCAAATAGGGTTGTGGGTATTCTTGAAGGCAGGAGTACAAGTATTCCTAATGTCGATTTGTTTGTTGCTATGTATATCAGAAAAGAAGCATTGTTATCCTCTAAAATAGAAGGAATTCAGGCAACTCTAGATGATATATTAGATCCAGACATTGATAAGAATATCAATTTGGATGTCACCGAAGTCCTAAATTACATCAAAGCGTCAAAATATGGCGTAGAAAGACTTAAAACTTTACCGCTGTCCAATCGATTCTTCAAAGAAATACATCAAGAACTAATGGGCACAGGTCGTGGAAGTGAAAAAGAACCAGGTGAGTTCAGACGCTCTCAAAACTGGATTGGCCCTATTGGTAGTACTATTAGAAATGCTAGATATATACCACCAAATGTAGAGGATATGAACGATGCACTATATACATTAGAATCCTTTATTAATGAGGATCAAGAATTGGATCCATTCATTAAAATCGGACTTATTCACTATCAATTCGAAACTATACATCCATTTTTGGATGGTAATGGTAGAGTAGGAAGGCTACTTATTCTATTGTTTCTTATAGAAAAAAGAATTCTCAGCCACGAAGTGCTTTATATATCATACTTTCTGAAACGCAATCGTTATGAATATTATGAGCGTCTTATGGAAGTCAGACAAAATGGCAACTATGAGCAATGGGTGAAGTTTTTCCTAAGAGCGGTTATTGATTCTGCTTCAGACGCATTAGAATCAATTGATAAAATCAACCAATTGCATATCAAAAATAAAGATTTGATTGAAAATGAGAATGTCAGATCTGTAGGAACATTTTTAAAACTGTTGGAATATCTTGAAGAACATCCGATTATTGATATTACTAAAGCCAGCAAAGACCTTGAGATGAGCTACAACACCATTTCTAGTGCAGTTAAGAAATTTGTAGAGATGGATATTCTTGTTCAGGAAGGTAAAAAAAGAAGAAATAAAGTCTTTGTGTATGAATCATATTTGCAGATACTGAGAAAAGACACTTAAAATAGTTTATATAAGGGTACAAGTATAATGCAATCTCTATAGAAACAAGACAAGGATTAGTAATATGAGAAAAAATATTTCTGTAAAAAAAGAAAATTTATCTACACCACCAATATGGTTAGCGCTTATTCCAATAATAGTTACAACCATTTTTCTTGGGTATTCAGTTTTCGTATTAGAAGCCGAACCTCATTTTTCACTGTTTATTGGCGGAGCAACCGCTGGATTATGTGCCTATCTTTATGGGTTTTCATGGATCACAATCAGAGACGGGTTTAAAAACGCAATTGCTAGAACGATTCCATCTTTGTTGATTCTACTTATAATTGGAATGTTGGTTGGGGTCTGGATTGCCAGTGGTATTGTTCCAGCCATAATGTATTTTGGTCTCAAAATTTTAGTGGCTCGATGGTTCTTGCCACTTATTTTGTTGCTTTCCAGTGCGATGGCTCTGATTACCGGTAGTTCCTGGGCCACTTTGGGTACAATTGGTGTAGCTGCAATCGGTATTGGAGAAGCGTTTGGAATACCACCAGCTATGACTGCGGGAGCAGTTGTATCAGGTTCATTTTTTGGAGACAAAATGTCCCCTATGTCTGATTCAACAAATTTGACTCCTTCTGTACTTGGTGTTAATTTATTTGATCATATAAAGAATATGCTGTATACGACTTTGCCAAGTTATATTATATCTCTGGTAGCGTTTGCTATCATTGGGTTTACTGTTTCAGGAAATTCTAGTGCTTCAGAGGTGTCCATCTATTTAGAATATATTCAGCAGCATTTTAACATTACTCCATGGTTGTTCATACCCCCGTCAAATGTTTGAAGAGAGCTATAGAAAACACAAATTAAAGCTTAAAAATCTTACCAGTGCTTTAGAGGCTGGTGGAACATTAACTGCGCCTCTTATACCATGGAACAGTAATGGTATGTTTGTATCTTTAACTCTTGGAGTCCCAGTAGTCAAGTATGCGCCCTATGCCATATTGTGTTGGCTGACATTAATAATTGTGATAGCATTTGCATATCTTGACATCAATATAGATAAAATAAAGACACCTCAAGAAGAACCTGAAGATCAACAATAATTCATGATCTAATATATATCAAAATTTGTAATCGCAGGAGGATATAATAATGACAACTTTTGACTACGAACCACTACATAACGAAGAGCATTTCCAGACAGTAGACGAAACCTTTAAAGTACGTTCACCATGGAGGCGGTTTTTCGCTAGAACTTTTGATTATACGACCTATGGCATACTATTGATGGTCATACAATCGTTTGTTTTTAACATCAATGTGGGCAATAGAACACCTGGAGGCAATATTCTGGATTCGTTCATCACCTATTTCTTGATGATTCTCATAGAGCCGGTATTGCTTAAACTCTTTGGAACAACATTAGGCAAGTGGCTGATGGGACTATCCGTTACCGATGAAGCAGGCAACAAGCTCTCTTACGGAGATGGATTCAGCAGAACACTCACAGTTTTTTGGCGAGGATTTGGACTTAATATTCCCATATATAGTCTTGTGCGTCTGGCGAAAAGCTACAGTGAATGTGATGCGGGTGAGACTCTGGAATGGGAAGTGGATTCGGTCATTCACTTGAAAGACGAAAAAAAATGGCGAATTGCCACTTATATCTCAGCTTATTTTGTTCTATTTGTCTCGGTATTCTTAATTTTTAGTCTGGCATCAATGCCCCAAAACCGTGGAGACATAACGGTAGAGGAGTTCAGTGAAAACTATAATAGATTCACAGAGTATTATTCTTTTAACCCTTCAAGAGTCCTTAATGATGATGGTGAGTGGGTGAAACGTGAGCAAGAAGGCAATGTAATCTACATTGGAGGAGAAGTTAATCCACCAACTTTTGAATTTATTGAAGACAGTGGCATCATGACAGGAATGCGTTTTTCTATGGAACTGATCAACAACGATTCATGGACCCCGAGTTATAATGATGAAATGGTTTTATCCATTTTATCTTTTGTACAAGCTCAAGAGGGCAGCAGCCTTTTCAAAAGTGATGTAATGGACCTCATCAAACAAATCCAGGAAGAGCCATTCACAGGCTTCCAGCGTACCATCCACGGTGTTACGATCACATGTGATTACGACTACTCGGGCTATGTTGGTGCAACAAATTTTGGTTACTTGATTCCAGATGAGAATGAGGACGCAGATAGGTATTATTCTGTTGAATTTGAAATGATTAGATAATGATTAAAGCGAGGTGTCACTTATGGCGGTAGCGGGATTTGAAAACGGGATCAAAACTGTAGAAACCTTGCAAAAGGCACTTGGAATCTATGATTATCATGAATTTCATAAGATAATCTGTGCTATGGTAGCTGAAGGTAAATTGAAGCCAACAAAAGACGGCAAAGATACCAATGGGAAACAGCCACCGCTTGCGAAAAAATATAGGGTGATCGAAGAGCGACGACAGGATTTGGGGGATGATCTGATTCGCGAAATCGAAATGAATTTTCCACTCATCTATAATCGCAGTTATTACAAAAGTCATCTCGAGCAGTATCTTGATGATCGGGAGTGGGTGCTGAAATTATGTGCTTATCACAATAGGGCCGATTGTCCACTTTCGGATGAAATGTCAATCAACGAGCGTTTCTATGACATTTTTAAACTGGAAAAGCTTGGGTCGGACACTAGAATCAGGTCGATTTTAAGGAAGCTGAGCATAGATTTTACAGATCTTAACTGTTATAAAACGCCTGAACCCTTTATTTATTATTCTAATAAGGAAATGAATGCTCATAAGATTTTAATCATTGAAAACAAGGACACCTGGTATACCATGAGGAAGCTCATGAAAGAAGGGTTTGGACCATTTGACACCATCATTTATGGTGAAGGGAAGAAGATTCTTAGCAGTATTGAAGAGATTGAAGTCCATCAGAAACAATATTTTAGGGATGCACTGAGTGAATACTTTTATTTTGGAGATTTGGACGATGAAGGATTAAACATCTTCTTAATGCTAAAGGAAAAGATGAAGCCTATGGAGATCAGCCTTTGGGAAGACGGTTACAAAACCATGCTAAAGGCAGCATGTGCTCCAGAGCACTGGCGAAAATACAAAATTCAAAGAAGTTTAAGCAGACATCAGGTGGAATTGGCTTTACATTTTTTATCGGAAACGGAACTGGACAATGTGATGCATCGTTTTTCAGAAAATCTGTATTTGCCTCAAGAGATAGTGAATCACCGAATACTCAGGAAAATGTGGGGTTAGCATGTACGAATTTTTAAATAATTTTCATAAGCGTATGGAGCTGGTGGCAATCCATCACTTCATGAATGAAATTGCAGCGGTCAAAGAAGGTCTCCGGCAAACCGCGCTTGATAAAAGGGAAGCACTGAATTTGCTCATGCAGCTCCTTTGTTTCATCATGGAGAAATCACTCTTAGAACAGTCGTGTACACTGAGAGACATGGCGGCATATATTGAATTTTTACATGTTGAGCAGTCCTTTGATGATCAAGGGGTTGATTATGAGGAACTCGCCAAGTATTTGGTGAGGGATGCTCTTCAAAATAAGGGAAAGCCGTACTATTTTGAGTCCTATGATTTTAATACGCAAAAAAACACTTCGCACTTTATACGATTGGTCGAAGACCGTTTGATTCAAGTAGAGGGAAAAGAAGATTTTAGTTATAGTCTGACGGCGCAAGGGTTTCAATTTCTATTCAACACTTTGGAAGTTGAAGAAGCGTTACAGATGAACTTTGAGCAGTTAAGACTAAAATATGCAATACAAAAAAGAAATTTTGGCTCTGCGAAAGAGAGTGTAGACAACTTGTTCACTCTCAACAGGAAGCAGATCCTTAAAATACAGGAATACATCCGACAGATCAAAGAAGATATTGGAATGTTTTCTGGTCAGGATTATGAAGAAACCTATAGGACCACATTTGATACACTGAATGAGCAAAAGGAAAAGCATGAAGAGCTTTATAAGTTGATCATGACAACGAAAGAGCAGTACATCAATCAACATATGGAAAGAGAAAACGCCAAGCTGGACGAGGATCTTAAACACATTGATTATATTCAAACCAGACTTCAACAGCTGCTCGGGGAACAACTGAAGATGTTCAAAGAGCATCAGACGCTCAGCGAAGTCTATGACGATGCAATCAGTAATATTTTGTATATTGGGTTTGAAAATAGATTGAATATTGAAAAGGACATTCTTGAACCTTTTGAAGACAATATCTGTGCACTTGAGGGCATGGCAAATATCTTAAAGCCACTTTTTCTCCCTAGAATGAAGCGGATTTTCAACTTTAATCTGGCCTATGCGACTCAAAAAATCGAGGAAGATGAAAGTGAAATGGATAATCGGTCTGTTTTTTTCGAAGAGCAGTTTGATGAAGAATCAGAGAGGTTGTATCAAGAACGTATTGAATATGTTCATGAGATTTATGACTTGATTGTGTATCGAATTCTAATGGGCATTCATGAAAACCCAGTCAACGGTGTGAAGCTGTCTTCACTTTTTGACGGGATAGATGATGTGGATCTTCTTCGAAATGTACTTGTGCAACTTCATAATGATCATCACCTGGATATCAAAGCCATTCTTAAGAGCAGTGATGCACATGTTTATACGCCGGCAGAGGATTTCGATTTTGGTTATACACTTTCTAGAGTTTTGAAGAAAAATGAGGTGTTGAAATCATGTCAATCGATTCAAGCACACATTGTATTCGGTGAAAAGATAACGATAAAAAGCACAAACAATAAAAAATATTTGAGATGTCATGAAATGGTGTTTTCTGATCAAAGGAGCATATAAATGGATGAACAAATCGTGATTGAACTCGAACAAAGAAAAAATGAATTGCACCAAAGCTATAATATGGCGACAAAAATTGTCTATTATCTTTTGGATAAAGGGGAACTCTCTATTGAAGATCACAAAGACTATTATTTGGCATACAGTGATAAGGCCATTCAACAGGCAGTAGATGAAATCGCGGAATCTTTCAAGGTTTTAATCCGCAGGTACAATCATGTCATTTACCTAATGCCGAGTGAAGATAACGAAGTGATTGGTATGAAGATGCAAGATCTTCGAAATATTGCAGGTTCTGCAACAACAAATATCACTGCTTATTTGTCCCTATACATTATGACCCTTTTCTTACAGCTTTTTTATAATGGTGTCGGCGAGAGTTTAAAGACGAGAGATTATGTCAGTATCCGTGAAGTGGTTGACCTCATTTCAGATAGACTGGAAAAGGCGGCAGGTAAAGTGCGCATATTGGAAGAAGAAGAGGAAACGGGTTATAACGTGCTAGCGATCAAAGAACACTGGAACGCCCTACAAGAAGATGATGAATTTCACCGCTCTCGAAACAGTAAATTCGGATATGTTCGGAGTGTGGTCAAATTTCTAGAAAATCAAAAGCTGTTGATCCAGTACAGTCATGACAACATCAGACCGACAGCTAAGCTTACCGCACTTATGGGGCATCAATTCCTCGATCAAAACAGGAAAGAGAAAATTGAACGGCTCTTCAGTGAAAAAAGTGTTCTTTTGGAGGAATAGAGATGCCTAAACTCAGTAAATTTCGCGTGGTGAACTTAATTTTTAATGATACAAGACATATCTATGATGAGGTTTTTGATTTTAATGGTGGCAGCAATGCGATGATGCTTCTTGCAAACGGAGGCGGTAAAACCGTCTTGACTCAAATGATGCTCCAACCGGTCATCCCAAGGACAGATTTAAAAACAAGGAAATTTGCGGATTATTTTAAGAATAATCATAAACCGACTCTGCTGATGAGTGAGTGGCTACTGGACAGCGATGCAGGAAAGCTTCTGACCGGTATAGTAATTCAAAATAGTGTCCGAAGGAAGAGGGGCCAGGATGATGATCAGGATGTATTAAAAATCACTGCATTTGTAATTGAATACCATCGTGCAGAAACCTTTAACATCGACACCATCCCTGTGATTCAAAGAGATGCCGAGGGGCATCGATTGATGCGCAGTTATGATGAAATTGTTTCTGAACTGGACAAGCATGCAAGAAAGCATAAAGGCATGGTACATGTTTTCAATTGGTCCGATTCGGCTGAAGCGAAGAATATGTATGGGAAAAAACTTGGTGAATATGGCATTGTTCAACAAGAATGGCAAGATACCATATTAAAAATCAATAAAGAAGAGGCGGGCTTGCAGTCTTTTTTTAATGATGCCAAAAGAAGTGAAACATTAATTCAGAAAAAAATATTGCCTATAATAGAGAGCAAACTGGATGAGAACAATACTGATAAAGTGGAAATTCAGTCGCTTGTAAAAAGTCATGCACATCTGCTGGTCAAAAATGACCAAATCATCAGAGACGAGATGATTTATAATCGTTTTATCACTGAGAGCATTCTCTATGAGAAGGATCTTCTCGGTTTAAAAGAAGCTGAGGACGCGATGGATTTGGCAATGGTCCGTTTGAGCGGAGTTTTCTATGGGTTTAAGAATCTAGCGGTTAGAATAGCGGGTGAAACATCTCAGCTTGAAGAACTTAAAAAAGTCAATCGAAAGGAACAACAATGGATCAAATTTGAGGAAGACAGTTTTAATTATTATAAAAAATGGGATGAAAATGAACTGCGAATTCAAGATGCAATAAAGCTTCATATAGAAAAAGATGAACTTGATGATAAGATTTGCCATACACAGCATCTCAAAAATACTCAAGAAGCCATTAAACTGTACCACGCAATTTTAAAGCTCGAAGAAAAAGTGACAATCAAACAAGAAGAACTCAGATTCATACTAGATGATGAAAAGGAATTTGATATTGATGCACTGATGTCGGTCCTACTTGAAAAATATGGCATTGAGAAGGTAAGATTAAACACTATAAAAACGGAGCAACTTGAAGCATTAAGAGTAGTTGAAGATCAAATCAAAACACTAAAAGATACAGCACTCCGTTTGAATAATGAAATTCAGTCAGATCGGAATCAAGAAACAAGATATTTGACATTGATCAGCCAATTCGAAGAGCGTGTGGACCAAATGAATGAGGAGAATCCGGATTTTAAATGGGAAAAACATCCTCTGCTAAATGAATATGATCTTGCTCAACTGGAAGCTTATATTCAGAGTATTCATGAAAAAAGTTTACAGCTTCATACTGTAGTCAAAAATTTAGAGGATCAAATTCAAGTTCATGATAGCGAAATCATTGAAAATGGGCACATTCTTTCAGAAGAGAAAGTGGCGTTAAATGCGCTTAAAAATACTGCATCAAACCAGAATAATGAACTCAAAAAATATAATGAGCGATACCACGTCGTACAGCAATCGTTGGAGCAATATGGCATCTTAAAAGATATATTTTTTCATAACGATGAAGTCAACAGTCTCTTGATGATGATGATCGAGGAAAGAGAAATGAAGCGGCATCATCTCATACTGGAAAAAGCCATTTTAGCTCAAAGGATGGAGAGTCTGAAAGCAGGTCAGCTCAATGCGTTATCGGATGATTTCGCATCATTTCTAGATGTCAATCATATCCGATACGAGTTTGGTTACAATTGGCTATTGAACTACAAAGGCGATACAATTCCAGAAAGTCTCTACTTGGATAAATTGACTGAAATGCCGTATGCTTTGATTATGAGTGTCGATGATTTAAATCGATTCAAAGGGTTGACCAAAACTTATCATTTGACTATGGTGATTCCGATTTTGACCCATGAGTATATTCATGCCGCTTTAAAAGGTGAGAGTACGGATTCAGATCAAGGCGGTCTTTACTATCATACGGCGTTTGATAAAAAGTTGATGGATGACGGTTATCGCGAAAAAGAAATCTCAAAATATGAAGCTGAACTCATTCGAATTGATGATGATTCAGAACACATTCAAATGGGAATCAACAACATTCGGCAAATTTATTATGAGTATCATGACTTTGTAAAAATATTTGATTCGACTTCAGAAAGAAATTTCATAAGTCAATATGAAGCCACCTTAGTTGAGATTGAGCAATTACAAGAAACTATAAAAAACCGTGAACAATTCATTATAATGACGAGAAATCAAGCGAGCGATGAACGTGGACAATTGAGACAGAGAGAAGATGAAAGCCGATTGGTAGCAAGTCTAATCCATCAATATATGCAATTGAAGGAACATTACCTGACGGTACAGTCACATACAGATCAGAAAAATCAAATCCATTTGAAGATTGTTCAAAACGAACAGAATTTAATGAATTTAAAAACAGAGATTGAGCAGGGTAACACAACCAAATCGAACATCATTCTCAAGAGTGAAAAAAATGATGAAGCACTCGAAAAAATCAATTTGGACATCCTCAAATTTGAAGGTGCTGTTAAGACTGGATCAAGACAAAGTCTTGAAGGTCATCCGTTTAGACTGGAAACAATAAAAACTTTAGAGGCGAAATTCACGGCATACAACCAAAGTCACGGTCAAGTCACGGACATACAAAATCTTATTGACGAATGGCAAGGACAAATCAATGAAAAGAATGTTGAATTGACCAAACTACAAGTACTTGAAACGGACTACAAAACACTAACATATAATGCTGCGCAGCATAGGGCAATGACAGAAAGCATTCAAATTTTACAAAAGGAAATCTCACAAAAGTCTGAATTGTTAACAAAACTGGAAGCGATCATAGAGTCAAAGCAAAAGGATTTGGAGGATAAAAGAAATGATATCCTTGGCCAATTTGGTGAAGCGACTTTAGCCTCAAGAGAGTCCATTGTCATGATCGATTTCAAAGCACGAAAAAAAGAAAATCAAGAGCAATATAAGCAATATGATGATCAGATTGCAAAGTTCAACAGTTTGGCCGCATCCATCAAATCCTCCTTTAATCGTTTTGAGGATGCTATGGAGAGCGACTTGCGCGAGACTGAAGCGGATGTGTTCTCTATTGATCTCACTGTGGGTGAAATCGACGCAATAAGTGGAGAAATCATTCAATCGGTAAGGCAGTTGCGAAAGAAAGTGAGTATAATCAGACAGGGGCTCACAGAGTCTTATAATAAGTTGAATGTGGAGTTCAATCGGGACAATGTTCTGCTCAAAAATCTGTTTCAGAATTTGTTCAAAGGTCAAAACAGTTATTCCTATGACTTCACCAAAAGGGTCTTTGAACAAGCAAGAACTTCTATAGAGGTGACACTTAAAAAACATGAAACGGATCTGAAAAATGTAAAAGAATCTGAAGAAAAACTGAACGATTTCGTACTTGAAAGAGTTGCAACCGTTTACGAACAGCTTAGAGAAATCGATAAGCATTCTACAATTGAGTTGAAAGACAAATATCAAAAGATGCTTTATATTGAAATGCCTAAAAAGGATACCCTTGACGTAGCCAAACTCAGAAATTATTTAAAGACAGTCATCAACTATTCCAAACATCGAATGGAAGAAAATGAGGTTTCAGATCTGGACAAGTATTTAGACAGCCACCTGAGTCTGGATAAATTGTTTGACGAATACGTCCCTATCCGAAGCATTTCAGTCAGCATAAGCAAAATTGAACAAAACAAAGTATCGAAAATTCCTTGGGAAGCAGTGGGTAAAGTTTCTGGTGGAGAAGAATTTGTAAGTGTATTCATTTTGTTCATCTCACTAATGAGCTATACGAGAGGCTATCAGTTAAGCCGCAAGCAGTCCGGGAAGGTACTTGTCATGGACAACCCGTTTGGACCGGTATCCTCAGAGCATTTGCTGGAACCACTGTTCAAAATCGCCAAGACTTATGATGCACAGCTTATCTGTTTTACACATATCAACACCAGTGCGATTACCAGTCAATTTGATTTGATCTACTCTTTGCGTGTTGTCAGAGACGCAGGAAGTTCTCAGGAGCGCGTTGACGTAAAACTGACAAAAGATGTTAGAACAGGCGTTGAGTATTTGGAAAGTGGTTTGTTTGAAACGGGAGATGTCAAACAGCTGGAATGGTTTTAGATATACTTGAAACAAGACTCAAATGGACGCATTGTTTAAGTTATACTTTTAGCAATTGAAGATAATTACCTGATTTTTGTTGAAAAATCCATTACAAACAAAAACACGTGCAATGTATTTACAACGCACGTGTTTTGTACTGTAATTGATATATAGCAATGGAAGGAGTGTTTATTATGTCTACTACAAATGTTACGATTCGAATGGATGAACAGTTAAAAAAACAGGCAGAAGAGCTATTTTCTGATTTAGGATTAACTATGACATCAGCTCTAATAGCATTTACAAAACAAGCTGTCAGGGAACAGAGGATTCCGTTTACACTATCTCGAAACGTACCAAATACTGAAACGATTAACGCATTAGCCGAAGTAGAGAATATGAAGCTTAATCCAAAAGATTATAAAGGTTATGATGATGTAGATGAGATGATTAGAGAGATCCTAAAATGAAGTACACAATTAAACCAACAACTAAATTTCAGAAAGATTTAAATTTCACACGAACTGGAACTCATAGTGATTTATTTTGATGATTACAGTATTAGAGCGAAAAAACCTGAAACCTTGAAATTAAAGGTCATCAGGTTTTTTTATCATCTCTTGCAAGAATACTCCTTCCTTTTAGGTGGGAGCTGAATTGCCTGTTTTTTAAACGAACACTTGTTCTGCAAGTTGCATTGTGATATACTATTTGCAAGGGGTTGATTCGTATGCATAGAGCCTACAAATATAGAATATATCCAACAATTGAACAAGCTGAACTGATCAATAAAAACATCGGCTGTAGCAGG
>JAWSUW010000099.1:0-10758 GCA_033549245.1 Bacillota bacterium
GTCTCAGAACCAGAAAAAAGAAAATACACATGTCCTAATTCATTTTCTTCAACAGATATAGGGAAACGGATCGAATGTTGATCATACTGTTGATCATTCTCCCTAAATGGCGTTTCACTAAAATGTTCTACAATACCGGATTCAGTTGTTACAAGTTGTTTGAATTTTGACTGTGATTGATATTCAAGTAAAATGTTCTCAAATGGTACATAACTCTTAAAGTTGTTAAAAATGTACTCCAAAATTCTCTTGATATTGTTTTCTGCCAAAATTTTATCTTCTAAGGTAAATATAAAATTTAGGCTATCAATAAAATGATTAAATTCAGCATAGATTTCCTTAAACTCATCATCTTTATCCCTTTTGAAGAAAACTTGAAGAGTACCTTCACCCATAAGCCGAAAATTTTCCTTGATTTCTTTAAAAGGTCGATAAAAGCCCTTTAAAATAAGCTGTGTTAATACAAATAAAATGATGAGTGCCGATAATACGCTTACTATCTGTGCAATCAAACTCAAGGCTCTTTTTGCATTTGCTTCTTCTAAACACAGCATGATAAATTCATCTGATAAGGTCACAAGGTTATTATTTGTTTTTTGAATGATTCATAAACCGATTGATAACTTTCTATATCATTCATATTTGAAGTGTCAAGTAAAAATGCACTTTGTGCCTTTACATCAATCCACTTTTGGCTAAACTGATCTAGATTATCAAACACATCTTTTTCAAAGGCCCCACGAAACTTAAGCTTGTAATCGGTGCCATCAATAAGTTTATAGTTTTTTTGATATAAATTATCTACAATCAAATCAATATGATTTGAAGCATTTTCAACTTTCTCTTTGAACACATCAAGACCCTCTGGTTTATTTTCACTAGCAATATAAACTCTTGCCATTGTATCAGTCAAGTTGACCACCTGTCCAATGTTAATGCGCTGATCCGCAACGATTTCAGTTATTGCAATGTGTTGTTGTTGTGTATCTACAGCTACAACGCTTGCAATTACTGTTATAAACAAATTAATGAATATTAAGATAAAAATGACCACTATTTTAGAGGAAATCTTTTTCACGTTTTAACACCCCATTCAATCATGATTTATTCCAGTTTAGCACATAATCCACTTATATTCCTATTTATATTTTCCAATTGCACCGTTGTCTCCGTATTTACAAGGATTATCTATCACCTTTACATGGTCTTCTGATCCAACAATGATTCTGTCACACATATTTATAAAAAATCCGTTTTCCAGCACACCTGTCACTGAATTTAACTTTTGTATTACTTCTCTGATATTCAAATGTTTTCCTAAATGTAAATCTACTATATAATTGCCATTATCAGTAATGAATGTGTTACCATCAACTACACGGAGCTCTGGATTTAACGAGTGGTCGTTAAGTCTCTTCAATGTATGAGTATAACCAAATGGAAGGATTTCAACCGGTAATGGGAATTCTCCAACAGCATCAACATATTTGCTTTCGTCCAAGATCCAAATCACTTGTTTGGACAAACTTGCAACAATTTTTTCTCTGAATAAAGCTCCACCACCGCCTTTGATTGCATTAAAACTACTATCAATTTCATCCACTCCATCAATTGCTAGGTCTATATGGTCTACTTCATCAATAGAAACTACCTGAATGTCAAATGTCTTTGCAAGCCTTTCTGTACTATGTGAAGTTGCAACAGCCTTAATTTTCATCCCTTTTGAAACCATATCTCCTAGTTTTTCAATCATATAATAGACTGTTGAGCCGGTACCCAAACCTATGATCATGCCGTCTTTGATGTATTCAGTCGACTTTTCTCCCGCTAGCCTCTTTTGCTCCATGTTTGACCTTCTTTCTTTTGATTTTTGAAGTTGCTGTATCCTATCAACAGTGATATACTCAAAAAAAGATTAACAGCTTCAAGTAGTTGAAGTGCAACTTGTGTTAATATCATTGGAAAGGTTGAAGTATATGATTATTGAAATCAATGAAAAAGCAAGGCGTCTTGCCCTAAAAAAAGGATTTACAACTATTGTTGTGGATGCACATAAAGCCAATTTGTGCTGAGGTCGGGTCAATCTCCCAAACGTGTATTTGGGAAAACCATCAGAACGGGATCAATTCCAGACATTTACGATAGATCAATTCGAAGTTTTTGTGAACAGAAAATTGAATGTCAAAGCATCTGGTTTAAAGATCTTTACAACTGGATTTCTAGTTTTTAAAACTATTGATGCTTCTGGAATTAAGCTTATTTGAGTCAAATAATAGCCAATCATAATTATTTACAATTTGTATTTTGATGATTTAAGTGCTGGTAAATATTTTTTTGAGACTGTCTTGAAATTGAAAAAAGTATATGAACCGGACTGGGCAGCAGTATATAAGGTTGCGCAAGCTGCCTATATTGGAGCTGTCGATGCCAAAAAAGGGTCCATTTCAAGCATTCAACGTGGAGGCGCTTTGGTTAGCTTAACAGTAGATGACGTGATGCCTTATTACAAAAGATTACAAAACGAGCCTCAAGTGGATCAACTTTCAGCTATCAGGGTATTTGAGGATATTGGCATTAAATCGTTTTTCTTTGATGGACCAAATGGCTATCATTTTGAAATTCAGCAATTTATAAGTGATGAATTCGACTTCTCAAATCCAAAGTAACATAACACAAGCACCCAGCGGATTGTTTACCTTAACCAGTTCCTTCTCTGCAGTATTGCATCCACAACAGTACTCGTTGTCGAAATCCATATTCAAAGCCTCCATTTATATAAAATACCGAAATTGATTTTATTCCAACTTGACTACACTACCTCAGAAAACCAAAAACATCTAAATCAACCACATGCGAACGCATTCAACGCCTGCTACATATATTTCTCACTGCTTATTTTATAAGTATCTTTTTTATCAGCCTCTTTAAGTATATTTAAGGCTTCTATAACGATCTTTTGATGCAGACTTTTATTTCCCGGATATCCTAAAGGTCTTCCTAAAGGAAATGAGGTAAATAATGCTCTCGGGACTTTCATTGATAATAGATTTACTTTAAAAGCTTCTATAGCAATAATTATAGTCGGGATTCCTTCTTTTTCAAGTTCTCTTGCTAGGTGTCCCACGGACACGTGACATATCGGTCAAACAGGAACTAAAATTACTGCATCAAAATTTTGCATTTTAATTATTTCCATCCAAGAATTTTTTATTTCTTTTATCAGTGGTTTTTGTGCACATGCTCCAACAAAGGAAAAAATTTTATTTCCTAATTCTTTAATTACTTCATTTTTTTCTAATTCTTTTAAAATTTCAATTGGTATAACTGTATTGTGATTTGTTTCAGCTCCACTTATATCATACCCACCGTGACGTACCTTTAAATCCTCTAGGTTGGTATCTTTAGGTATAATTGAAAGTGAGGGTTTTTCCCTTATAGATTCTCGAATATTATTTATTGCCTCTTCTTGAGTCATATTTTTCATACCAAAGGGCTCCGGATCATCACCTTTAACAAAATGACCGCTGGAAGTTATTAGTCCTATCTTTGAATCTTTTAATTCTTTTTCAAACTTAGTAAATGGTCCTTCATCGTAAGTGAATTTTGCATCCTTTGAATATGCTTTTATCTGACCATCAACTACATGTTGAATTATCTTACCTTCATCTCCATCATTAAAGTACTTACCTAACTTATATAGCAAGCCTTCAATAAAGTCTGCTGCTTCCTCTTCCGATAAATGAGATAAGAATTTGAAATTTAAGTTATTTCTCTTTCCATATGAAAATGTATCTTTAAATTCTTTAAAACTTTCCATTTTATCACCTTCCTCATGAATAAGTGCTCTTTTACCGCCGCGTTGGTATGTGGTACCCACAGTCGAGTGCTTTTTTCAACACTCCATCTAGAAAGTTACGTTTTGCTGGAAATCCAGTATCTATTAGGATAAAGCCATTTTCAGTATAACATTTTGTTTTGTAAGAATATTCTGCAAATTGAAAAAAAAATAAAGATCTCAAGAAATTTGTGAGATCTTTTGACGCAGTCACAGCCGCATTGTTACGTGGTACCACATTCTATTTGTGAAACGCACTCGGTCATATGGCCGTTACTTCCCAAGCATGACCATCCGGGTCAGAGAACATCCCCGTGTATCCCCATTCTTGTTTTGATGGTTCACTTATAATATTGGCACCTGCTTTTAACGCACGCTGTATAATTTCGTCCACCTCTAAATTTGATTCCACCTCAATGCTGAGAATGCATTCACTTATTCCTGGAGAAGCTACTTTGTTGTTGCCTATGACCCAGCTAAAGCCATCCGTTGGGATTAACATGAGACGCAGCCCCGGATTGATAACGAATTGTAGTGGCTCAGGAATTCCATCTTCAGCAGTGTCTCCAATTGGATTGAATCCGAATGTAATGTGGTAGAAATCATAAGAGATCCGTCTATTTGCTATTGGAAAGCATAAAACTATTGGTTTTATATCCATGATAATCCTCCTATATCTAAAATCTTGTTAATGACAGTTCGCGAGCAACTGTATTTTCGGTGGTGTCTGCATTCTTAACGCCGCTTGATCCAGCCACATTGGTACGTAGTACTCATTGTATTCATTATTCCAAACGTTCAAAAATTTGATAACAAAGGTATGTCAAGTATGGGGATGGCACTTTCTTCTGACCAAAATCCCAATCCTTTAATTTCTGGTATCCTGATTCAGGAGTAAAAAGACCATCCTTATCTTGTTTGTTTCTTATATAAGCAATCATTTCAAGGAAGCGTTGGTCATCCCGCACAAATTCGTATTTGCTCAGAACGCTGGCTACACTGACAATATCATACCAGATGGAAGGTGCTTTCATCTTACGAAAATCTGTTCCCATGTAAAACATATAAGGATGCTGGTCAAGGCTTTTTTCCCACAGACTCAGTAAAGTATCCACAGATAATGTAGCAATCTTTGAATCAATATATTCTGGGATATACGACAACAAATCGGCCATAATTAATGTCGCATACGGGCAGCAGTCGTCCTTTTTTCCCGGTCCGCGAAACTTGCCCAGCTCAGGTGACACGGAACAAGTTCTGTGTAATATTGTCTGGCAAAACTCAACTTATATCAAAGACAACCCTTTATCAATAGCTTCCTGAATAATCTTATGGCAGCATACACCCAGTGGATTGTTTTCCTTACAATTGGCATTTTTCATAGCCCCTGTAATGGCATTCACAAATGTTCAACCGTTATTTTACTGACAGATAATCCTTCATTACCACAGACAATGCACTTGTTTTCCTTAACCAGTTCAATTTTTGCTGAATTGCATCCACAATAGTACACGTTATCAAAGTCCATTTTAAAACCTCCATTTTTATAAAATACCTAGATTGATTTTATATCCAAATTGACTACACTACCGCAGAAAACCAAAAACATCTAAAGTTAACGCCACAACCTCAACGTTGATACGTGGAACCCAAAGCTCCTTGTTTACGCGCAAATAATTAGGGTATACATTCGTTGTTTTCATATGAAAATAAATTTACTTTGTTAACTAGTTGCTGCTCTTACATAATGTCCTAAGATTGTATTCTCAGAGTATTAGATGTCCATAATAATATTTTTGTTGTTACATTCGTAGAACTTTGAGAATACGTCCACTTAATGATTACGAACAAACACGACATATGATTGCTGTGTGTAAGAATGCATGTGCTATGGCCATGTCCACACTCATTTGCCGTAATAACAAGAGGAGGTGTTATTCATGAAGAAAGTTATTACTATTATGCTGCTCGTAGCATTAGTTTTAATGCCCATTAGCAGTACCAGTGTGGCTTTTGCCCACAAAAGCGGATCATATGCACATGATACCAGCGATCTAACAAGTAACCCAGAATGGATGTCTGACCTTAACGATAGTCTTCTTATCAGTGAACTGTCGATTCCTGGGACCCATGATTCTATGACCTTTAAAGGCGATCTTGCCTCTGGTGCAGATATGGCACAATGTCAAGTGATGAATCTTGAACAACAGCTTGAAGCTGGCATACGTTCACTCGATATCCGCTTAGCTCATTATGAAAACAGATCAACTGGCGAAGATAGCTTTGCTGTTTTTCATGGTATGTTCTATCAGGGGAGCAACTTTGATGATGTCCTCACTACGGTTCAAATTTTTCTCGCAAATCATCCTAACGAAACAGTCCTGATGCGGGTAAAAGAAGAAGACCCGAGCATGGGTATGATCGATGGCTTTGAACTCACCGACACGCCTTTCAGTACAACCTTTGAAACGTATGCTCATAAATATAGCGACATCATTTGGAAGCCTGATGTTCAGATAAAGATACCTCAGCTTCGCAATGTTCGAGGGAAGATAGTGATTCTCCAGGATTTTTCAGGCACTTACACTGAAGGACTTGATGATCTTGGGAGTAGTTTAGTCAATCGTAATTTTGGTATCCCTTATGATTCCGATGATGGCTATGTTGAAAACCAGGATATGTATGAAGTCAATACATCTTCAATGTACGCTAAATGGACCAACATAAAGAACCAAATGTATCGCACCGATAAAGCTTACATGTCTTTACTTGAAAACAAACTATATATTAACCACTTAAGTGCTACTGGAATAACTCTTCTTCCAATATCTCTGCCATACTTTGTTGCCAGTGGTCATGTTACTGCTGATACCGATTCAGAACGCTTATGGACAGGCTATCTTGATCAAGTATCAGTTGGCAAGCTTATAATTGATACTTTCATTGAAGTTTTTGCATCTGGGAAGTATAAAGCTCAAGATCCAATATTTGCTGAGGGGATTTATCCTGATTTCCCAAGAGATGACACCAAAATCCCTATGATTGAGTTTGTCGAGGTTTCGGAAGAAGTTAAAACTTGGCTAAATCCGATAAAATGGGTTTGGGAAACGGTGACAAAGTTGGTTGAAAAGACGATAAACTATACCTTGCATCCCGTTTTCTACGAAGGCATGAATGAGTTGACGATGGATCATCTTGGAAATTATAGTCGAGTAGGGATAATTATGGCGGACTTCCCTGGTCCCGACCTAATTGATAAAATCATCGAAATGAATCCTTGGAGAGATATACCTTTTGTCAGTATTGATTCACCCGACACGCCAGTCACCCTTTTTTCTGGTGATTATTTAGCTGTCAGCGCTTCCTTTACCGATGCAGGTAAGAGTGCTAATCATACAGCGGGTATCAATTGGGGAGATAGTCTCAACCAAACAGTCGATACCAACTTGGCAATAACTGAAAATGTTCCACCATTATCCGGTTATGTAAGTGGTAGCCACCAATATTTTGTTCCAGGAAAGTATACTGTGACTGTTTCTGTGAGTGGTAGTGAAAGTACTGGTGATGATTCAATCCTCGTTGAAGTTCTTCCTATTCCAGTTGACTTAACCCTTAGACCGATTGTCAACGCTAAATCTAATGGTGCAGTCCAAGTGGTGATATACGGTAATGTCGACTTTGATGTATCACAGCTTCTCATCGATTCTGTGCTGTTAGGACCTAACCATGCTACGGTGTTCCAAAACGCTTCCGATGATGTGGACAACGATGGCCACATGGACCGAATCATGCACTTCCGTACAGCGGATATCGGACTGATATCAACCGATACAAGTCTAATCTTAATCGGTCAAAATAATGCAGGTCTTTATTATGGTGGAGAATGTCTCCTCAAGGATCAACAGAAAAAATAAATGAAATTTTGATGATTAGGACATGAATTACGACTTGGTATGTCAAAATCGTTATACAACCCCGGAGCACTTATTCATGAGTTCCGGGGTTGTTTTAATGATTAGCCCTTAGTTTATGCCGCTTGGTACCGCATACCATTTTCAACCAAATAGCAATCACAACTCCTACAACACTCTAAAATAGTATATCCTCTTCATCATCATTTGACATTCTTTGACTAGGATTAACTTCATTGAAATATTTTTTATCTTCACTGATGAAATTACCATAAGGCACACCACCTTCTGTATACCCTGCAACAAAATCCATATCGTACAAATCCATAATATATTCTTCATGTTGTTCTTCAGTCCAAATTTCCTTCTTTTTTCTTGTTCTCTTTTTAGTTTTATTATTTTTGCCCATATTCTAATAAATCTCCTATTAATTCTTCTAAGAACTTAGATTTGCCCGAAAGTCGTATAGAAGTCTACAACCGTTCACATAAAACTATTCATTTAATTCATACTTTTCTTTAATTTCATTGAATCGATTATATGGAACCTTATTTTCTTTTTGTAATCTGCTTAACACAATTCCTGGAGATATTCCAATTTTATTTGCAAACGAAACTATACAATCTTTAGTATAGCAATTAGAATTAATAAATGCATCAAATGAACTTTGTTCAATCAGTGTATTTTTTGCGAAGAAGTCAGCCTCATCTTCTTGCTCCTCTGTTGTGTTCTCTACATTGGTGATATGACCCGATATTATGTGATGAAGTTCATGAAATAAACTGAACCAAAACTTATCTGCGTATTTTCCTCTTACTGTCAAACCCATTACGATTTTATTTCCGTCATAAAAAGTCGCTCCATGCAAGAATGACCCACCAATATGAGGAAGAAAAACCAGCGCAATGCCACAACTTGCTAATACTTTTACAAGCTTCTCACAAAAAAATTCTGGTTCACTCGTAGTCATTTCTCTAATTGTTGGAATTTGCTCCTTCAATTTACTAATATTAATGGGATCCACATTATACTTTCGTGCTTCTATTCTAGCCTTTTGAGCCCATACAGCAAGACTATAGTCACTAAATATATTTTCACCGGTTTTTCTAAATGCAATTCCAGGAATTCTCAAATTGTCTAGCAACTTTATTTTTGCCACTTCAAAAAAGTGTCTTAACTGAATCACCTTTTCTTCCGCAACCCTCGTTTTCTCCACCCATCCCAGAGTAGCAATCTTGGCATAAGGAAAATCTTTGATTAATTCTATATCCTGCTCCATATCTTTTTCTGTTGCAACACGCATTAACTTTTCTCTATAAATAGCTTCAAGATTATTCCAAAATCCAGCTGGAACACCTAATACCGATTCCAATCTTAATGCAACATCATGAGTTAATTCAACTTGTCCATTAATTAATCTACTCACATGCTTTTCTGACAAATCCATTCTAAGAGCAAATTCTTTTTGTTTCATTCCTCGATTTTCAATTTGCTCTCTTATCGTCGAACCTGGCGGAATAGCAATAGTGTGTTTACTAAACCTCATCATAAAGTCCTCCTATTCACATTGCTTTAATGGTAATCCTCTATATTAATAATTCTTACGAACTTAATCTCATCTACACGTTGATGAATTAAAGTTGCCATTCTCTCACCATACTCCTTTTTTGCACAAGTAAAATCTGTACATACTCTTTTTAATTTGTTCGACTTGTACTCAATGCCAAGCAACTCATCACCTCTTTACCTGTTAGGTTAATTAATTATAACATAACTTTAAAATTACCTCAATTTATTTTTACCTTATAGGTTAATTTTGTCAAATGGAAAATCATAAAATATTAAAGTGATACTTGTAGTCACAGATATTACCCCCGCATTAGTAAGTAGTACACACAGTACTATTTCCAACAATCAAATTCAATTAAATTTTGGGAAATAGAATTGATCAAAATAAAAGCCATTAAATGTTATTAACACATTCAATGGCTTTATTGATTTGGAAGAATACTTTTGTTTCTATATCGAACGATGTACTTGTCAGTACAATGTTAATGCCACAACCACAGTTTGGTACGTGATACCCTCAGTATTATCCAGTAGACTTTTTAGTTCGAATTTTCTTCATATATTCGTTTTTTAGTGCGTTTTCAGATTCCAACCTTATAATTTTCTTTTTTAAATCCGCGATATAGTCTGTGGTAACCTTAACACCACCTCGTACAGCAACTTCTTCATGTTGACTCATATCATTGAGCCACTGATTCACCGAATTATCTCTAAGGTTATTGTAAGTTTCATCCTCTTTACCAAACATAGGGTTAAGCCTCCATTTCAAATTTAAATGTTATAGCAACATGGTGTACCGGAGCTCATATTTGCAATTTTTCTCTAATAATCAATATTTGTTTTTAAGCAAGTCGAACCCAATCAACCGCCACTTCTCCAAACACAACTTCAATTTTTAATCTCCGGATTCCCAGTTGATCCAATTTTACTCCAGGGAAGGAAAAGGTAGTATAATCACATTCTTTCAAGAATTCAATTTTTTTAATCACTTGATCGTTCTCATATACAATCAATTCGCCATTTTCCAAGCCTCGTAAACTGACTTGCCATTCACTCTCACTTTGATCTTCAGTAAAGGTATAGCAGGCAAACTCTCTTTTTTCTAATGCCAGAGCATTGAAATCCCACTGATTATAAAAACCAACTTTGGACTGAGCAGGCCTATTATGTGTTATAAGTTTCATGCCAGTATTGCATCTATGCGAATGTTCATTTTCATGATGGCGATTACTTAAATATGAATGCCCACTCCCTGGAAATTCGTCAAAATCAATCCCCATCACTCTTGTGCCTGAATTTCTAAACACTGCATCTGTGACATTTTTATTTTTTATGCAGTTCTCAAATTTAATATTATGAAGCAACTCATCAAAAATTGTTCTTGCCTTCTGGTAACCTGGGTGTTTCCCACCTTCCAAATAGGCTAAAATCTCATTCCAACCT